>NZ_SJPW01000001.1:600000-830003 GCF_007860125.1 Rubripirellula tenax | reverse complement strand
ACCCAACGTGTCACCACGGTCAGCGTACGACTCAGGGCCAGCGTTCTTGGCTAAGATTTCACTGTAAGAAACTTTCATTCTCTATTCCAAACCGGTTTATCCCGGCGTTTTCCGAGGTTACGAGTCCTGTGAGCGATGAATTTGTACGCGAGAACTCGTAACCTCGTCCACTACATTTTGAAACAACAATTCGCCCTTCCTTCGATTTCAGCAATGATTCTTGACGTGACAAACCAGCCAGTGATTCTGCGCATTGCAGCAATTTTTTTTGCCACAGTGTTCCTGCAACATTCGGCTGCGATCGCCAAACAGCCCAGAAAGCCGAACATCGTCGTCATCTTTGCGGACGACTTGGGCTATGGGGACGTCAGTTGTTATGGAGCGACTCAGATCAGCACACCCAACATCGATCGACTCGCTAGCCAAGGAATGAAATTTACGGATGCCCATTCTGCCGCGTCGCTATGTTCGCCTTCGCGATACGGATTGCTGACGGGACAATCTCCTTGGCGACTGCACAAAAAAGGCAACGGCTATCGGCTCAGTCCCGACCAACCAACAATCGCGTCATTCTTACAAGGTCACGGGTACACTTCGGCAGCGATCGGCAAGTGGCACCTTGGCTACAGCAAAGACTGGAACAAACTGCCCATCACAGGGCCATTAGAAGTTGGCTTTGACTACCACTTCGGCGTGCCGACCAACCACAACGATTCGTCACGAGCGTTCATCGAGAATCACGATCTAGTGGGCCGTAAACCGGGCCAAAAATATCGCATCGTCAAAGGCAAAGACTTCCCAGAAGGACTGGCCGAGCCGCGCGTCGAAGACCAAGTGGACAGCACGTTGACCGAAAAAGCCGTTGCGTTCCTACGCAAGAACGCTGCCGATCCGTTCTTTCTGTACTTCACCCCGTGCGCCCCACACACTCACGTCACGCCGGCAGCAGGTTTTCGTGGAAGCAGTACTGCGGGTCTGTTTGGCGACCACGTTCAAGAATTGGATTCGCATGTCGGAACCATCCTGCAAACGCTAGAAGAACTGAATCTCGCTGAAAACACCGTCGTCATTTTCACTAGCGACAACGGCTCCACGCCCAAGGATTTCAAAGGGACAAACGGTGTGCGACTAAACCTCGCCGACGATTCGGGTGATATACGCACCAAATTCAAGACCGCCAAAGAAGACGCTAAGAAACTGGGGCACGTCACGAACGGCCCGTGGCGAGACGGAAAAGGATATGCGTACGAGGGCGGGCATCGCATTCCGTTCATTGCACGCTGGCCCGGACGCATTGATGCAGGCAGTTCATCGAATTGCACGATCAATTTGACCGACTTGTTCGCCACAACGGCCGAACTGGTGGGCAGTGATTTGCCAAAGGATGCAGCAGAAGACTCATTCAGCCTGTTGCCCGTCCTGTTAGGAAAGGAAGACCGCATCGCTGATCGGGAAGCTATCTTCGTTCAAGGCGATGGCAAGGATAGCTCGGTCGCTGTTTGCACCGGTCAGTGGAAATTGATCGTCCGATACGGCAGCGACAGCGACCAAGGTCACGAACTTTACGACCTATCCAACGATCGTGGCGAAACGTCAAACCTCGCAGACCAGCACCCCGATGTTGTGAAGCGACTGGTGTCGGCTTTCGAGCAGGCCGAAGCTAACGGAAGAACGCGTCACTGAGGGACGATCGCAGCTAAAACGGAGGTTCGAGTCCGCTTCCTGCGTTCCACTGGCAGGACAACATTCATGAAAGCGGCATGAGGAACCGATCCTGGTAAGCTACCGACTCTGCCACGGCATTGGACTCTAACTTTATCGGTGCACAAATGCTCTCGTTTCGATCGATTGTTACTTCGCTAGTTCTGCTCGCATGCGTTGCCTCACATGCGACAGCAGACACTCGACCCAACATCATTCTGATCATGTGTGACGACATGGGTTGGTCGGACATCGGGTGCTATGGTGGCGAAGTGAAGACGCCGAACCTGGACCGCCTGGCCATGGAAGGATTGCGATTCACGCAGTTCTACAACAACGCCAAATGCACGACCACGCGGGCGTCTCTCTTGACGGGACTGTATCCACGCCGTGGCCGTGGCGGGCTGCTACGCAATGACATGGTTACGATCGGCGAAGCGATGAGAGCCGCTGGCTACCAGACTTCATTGAGCGGTAAATGGCACCTCGGCAGCGGCGCCACAACCCATCCTTTTCACCGTGGATTCGACGAGTTCTATGGATTGTTGGACGGATGCTGCAACTTTTTCGACCCTTCGATTGCCGATCCGCCTTACAAGGGAGGCAAGGTTCGCGAATTTGGGCACAACAATGAGGTGATCAAAGAATTCCCCGCCAATTTCTATACCACCGATGCTTTTACGGATCACGCGATCGATTGTGTAAAGAAGTTCACGCTGAACGATCGCCCGTTCATGATTCACCTCACCTACACGGCTCCCCATTATCCGCTACATGCCAAGCCCCAAGACATCGCGAAATATCAAGGCAAGTTCAAAGAGCTCGGCGGTTGGTTCAAGATGCGTGAGCAACGTTGGGATCGGCTTCAGCAAATGGGCTTGGCCGATGAACAATGGAAACTATCGGCAGCGGATTCGGGTGCGTATGATTGGGAGTCAGCCGACCAAGACCACGAAGATTTGCGTATGGCAGTTTACGCCGCGATGATTGATTCGATGGATCAGAACATCGGTCGACTTCGCGAAGCATTGGAACAGGCGAAGGTCGCGGACAACACGGTTATCTTTTTTCTGTCCGACAACGGCGGCTGTGCCGAAGAGCCTGGTGGGCGAGGGTCGGACATCGTCCCAGGACCCAAAGAATACTACGCGTCCGTTGGGCCAGCTTGGGGTTGGGCTCAAAACGCACCGTTCAAAAAACACAAAAGCCGGACTCACGAAGGTGGCATCGGCACACCGTGCATCGCCTGGTGGCCGGGTCACATCAAGGCCGACACGATCACGCGGCAACCCGCACACATCATCGACTTCATGCCAACGTTTTTGGAACTGGCCGATGCATCGTATCCCACGCAATACGCGGGCCAGCAGATTCTTCCTGTCGAAGGCCGAAGCCTGATTCCTATTCTCGACGGCGAAACGCGGCAACGTCACGATCAACTTGCTTGGGAATGGTCGGGCAGTCGTGCGCTACGCGAAGGCAACTGGAAAGTCGTCTGGGATAGCAGTGGCAAAGCTTGGGAGCTTTACGATCTGGCCAAGGACCGATGTGAAACGGATGACCTTTCGGCTGCTGAGCCTGAGCGCACCGAAAGGATGAGCAACGCGTGGTTCGACTGGGCGAAACGCACGGGGTTGAAAGTTAAGGTTGACAATGAGAAGAAAAAGCGATCAGCCGGCGTGCGTTAGCACACGATAAATGTACGCAATCGCGTTCCGACCTGCGGCGAATTACGATACGATCCGCGCATGGGTGGCATTTGCCAGCTCGCGACCATTCACGTTTTCGCTTCTTTTTTGACAACTTTCCCTCCAAGGTCACTCATGTTCACTCGCGCAATCTTGATCACCGGCATCGCTTTCATCTCTACCGTTGCCGGCGTCTCAAAGGTAATCGCTCAAGAATTTACTGTAAAAACCGAAACGAAGACGCAACCGACCGAACGCCCGAAGACCATGGACGCGATCAAGGAAGCCGTCAAAGATTTGACGGACGAGCAAAAGGAGAAGCTGGAGTCACTTCGACAGAAAGCGATCGCTAAGGAAAAGGCTCTCTTCGAGTCCGCCGGCATCACTTGGAAAATGTCAGAGCAACGCCGCGAAGCCTACGCGAGCTTGAAGGCCAAAGGGCTCAAGGGCAAGAAAGATTAGAGAAGCCGCACAATGCGGCGATTCCCGTGCTCTACATAGACGAGCAACCGGTGCGGCTGGTCAAGGAAGTCAAGACTCCGATCGCCGCGTCGACTACGAGTATGAACGTGCTGGTGTAGCCAACGCATTCATGCTCGCCGAACCGCTAGCGGGCTGGCGCCAAGCCACCATTCGCCCAACGAAGACGAAGATCGATTTCGCCGAAGTGATGGCCGAACTGCTTGAGGGCCGTTACGCCGACCGAGAAAAAGCAATCGTTGTTTGTGACAAGCTCAACACGCACACCGAAGGATCTTTTTACGAAGCGTTTGAACCGGAGCGAGCCTTCGCATTGGCCAGTCAAATTGAGTTTCATTACACGCATAAGCACGGCAGTTGGCTCAACATCGCGGAGAACGAACTGAGTAGCATGACGCGTCAATGCGTAACTCTATGAACAGGCTTAAGGTCGGTGGGGGGCTTACTTACTAAATGAGTTTGAGAGATTTCCAGTTTCGAATCCGACGGTGAATGACTGTAGGCCGTTTAAAAGTGGCGATGCAAACTTATCGCCTTCGTCAGAGCCCGAACCGCCAGAGAGAAAATGGCCATTGGCAGACGTATCGTCGATCCAAAGGTCATCGTTGCCCGATCCTAATTCGATACTCAGCCGTTGAGATACATCGGTCGTGAAAACTTGAACGGTATCTTTGTCTCTACCCGTGCGTATCGCACAGTTCCGCTGAAAAAGACTTGGCCGACCACCCGAGGAACCATGGATTCGGATGAAGTCGCGACCGCTACCAGTGGCAAGACTGAACTCACCGGCACACTCGAATGCGTTCATGTGAAGTTCGTCGTCGCCAGCACCAAGGTTGAAATCGCAATCTCCCAAGGCTTCTCCGTAAACTCCGTCGTAGCCAGAGACGCCACCAATGACGTCACGGCCTGTTCCCGTTTCGATTCGAAAATCGGCCAGCAAATGACAATTGCCGAAGAGCACTTCGTTGTCGCCGTTCCCTAAGCTGATTTCCGTATCGAGGTAAATTGTTAATGCAGAAACCTGAACGTGATCGTCGCCACTACCACCGAAAACTGAGCAACTTCCAAGAATTGTGTTCGGCGCGGTGTAACTCGGTCCATAGGTGAGCAATACATTGTCGCCACCTCCGAGATCTATCCATACGTTGGAGACATTCTCAAATTGATGAACTGTCGCGGGTGTTGTCACATAGTCTTTGAGTTCGATCTTTGTTGCATCGTTGTCGAAATTTGAGATGCCGAATGTGTCTGAACCGTTACCTGCAACCACCACCAATGTTCCATTGAAAACGGAAGCGATCTGAAGCTGCCCTTCCGCCTTTGGTAAGCCGAACGTGCTCAAGGCGATCAGCGCACCGACGATTGTAAGTCCATTTCTCATCATTGATTCTCCAACGGTTAGGATCGAACGAGTCAACTTCCCTGCAATCAAACAGGATCTATTTCTGAATTTGGAGCTAGCAGAAGGAGAAAGCGGTGAGTTGACGGTGAAGCGGCCGTTGCCGTGTGGGTGCTCGACAATTCAGCAGAACTCCACTCGGCTAACGCATGCGGGTTTGGTTGCGCATTGTTTACTTCTAACAGATTGCATTGCACAAAAAAACTGAACAAAGCGACACCAGGAACCCGTCCAGCGGATGGTGAACCATCGAGTCTGCCTGACGCATTTTGTCGCCCACAACGACGGGAAGAGGAAAGAGAGTAGGAAGACTTCCTGGTTGACGACCTTTGTGCGCAATGTTTCGTCCAGGTCTTATTTAGGCGCAAATTCTAACTCAGCCCTGCAATCCGCCATCCATTTCTCCGAGGACAAATCAGCATCCCCGTCTTTCGCTCTTTCAACCGCGAAACGTTCTGTCAGGATGGTCGCAAAAGTTACTGTCCCATGGCCGCACAAATGCTGCGTCGGTGGAGGCGAAAAGACCGGCACAGCAGACTACGATTCGCCAGACTCCTATGCGGGACCAAACCGCGATGAGGTGCTCTGCAACCGGCGCTCGTTTACGCGATCGCGTCGGCTTGGGAGGTTTCAAGTGCCCATGTATTTGCTATCGAAACTAGTCGTTGCCCAAATGTTTCAGCAGCGTTTGTGCCTGTAGCTTGCGCCGTTCCAAGTCCTGCTTTCGAAGAGCTTCCTTAACGGTGTTTTGTTGTTGTCGATCTAATTTTGTCGGCGCATCGTCACCGATCACGCCTAGCGGAGTATTCTCTAGCGGCCAGTCGTCGCTGCGTTGGGTGGCGAAGGGGATGTCGGTAATTCGATCGGCTTGCAGATTGCCCAGCGGACTTCGCGCCCATGCGTAGCGGTAGTGAATCGGTTGGGGAACCATCGGACTGTTTAGCACGATTGTTGTCTTGTCCAACTTGGATTGGCCTCGAGCGTCTTTGCCAGTGACCCGATGCGTTGCAGTGGCGGGATGGAATTTTCGGTCTTCACCGGCCACTGCGAAGCCCATGATCGGGCCTCCGTCGTCGATCGCGTCGGCGGGTTCATCAAGCTGTAACTCGATTCGACCGTCCTCGGTTTTCATGTCCTGGACCATCGGCGGCTTCCAACGAATCGCCTTGTCGAATCCGTACTGAGTGGCCAGTGCCCAGCGTGCGATTCGCTCGCCGGCCGGGATCTTCAGTTGGGGATGGTACCAACGACGACGGAGATCATACGTGCTGGTGAACCCGATGTTCTTGTCGCCCGACTTGTAGAGATCCAGAAACGTTTGGTACTGAGCCTCGCGGAGATACGGTCCCGCGTTGGACATCATTTCGCAATAGTTGTCGAGCGTTTGCACGGGCCCGTCGGTACACAGTGAGATGATCCCAAAGGGCATCGCCGAATCGTTGAACGCAGCCCGCCAAGCTTGAATCATTTCCGGAAGTAGCTGACGATACATGATCGTCCCCTGCGTTCCGTCAAAACAGTTGTTGTATCCCTGATGGAAAATTGCGCCTTTGATTTGCAAACCGGCGATCGGCGAGATCATGTTCGCATAACAATTTCCGGGATGGTTGTGATCCATGGCTGGCCCTGGGCGAAGGTCGGCGGGCTCCGTTTCGCCCGTCGTCATCTTCTTGCCTTCCTTTTCGAATCTCGCGACCTTTTGTCGGTAGCTTTCGATACGACCGTCCAGATCCGCCTGCGGATCCCAAGCTGCGACTTTCTCGTCCCATTCGACCAGTAACGTTTTCACTTGTTCCGATTCCACTTTGCGTAGCACCGGATCGGGGACCCACGTTTCGACGGTTGTTCCGCCGCGCGACGCGTCGATGATACCGATCGGCACTTGGGTCGCCATATGGATGCGACGCGCAAAGACATATCCGATGGCCGACAGCTCTCGTGCGATCCCGGGCGAACAGACATCCCAATCACCTTTGCGATAGTGTCGTCCAAACCATCCGCTCCACTCATGCAGCCGCGTGAAACCGATTCGATCGTCGGGCCCGTTGGGGGCTGGAACGGTCAAGATCCTGATGTTCGAGTAATTCGCCGACACGATTTCGAGCTGCCCGTTTTCGATTCGGTCCAGCGGGAACTCCATGTTGCTTTGCCCGCCCAGCAGCCAGACGTCGCCGACCAGGATGTTCTCTAGCGTTAGCGTCTGCTTTGCTCCCTGGACCGTCATCGCGCGAGGTTCGGAATTGGCGGCCATCGCTGGAAGCTCCACTTTCCACGATCGGTTCCCGGCGGCCATCACGACCTGTTCCTTTCTGCCAAACGTGACCGTGACTTTCTCGCCAGCGTCCGCCCATCCCCACACAAACACAGGCTTGTCTCGCTGCAGAACCATGTTCGTTTGAAAAACATTGCTGACGACCAAGCCGCTACCGATGGCAGGGACATCGACGACGTCCTCTCGCGGCATTCGTTCTTGGTTTTCCTGCGAAAAGGACAAACCACTGGACGCCACGACCAGCACGAGACTCACAAGAACAACCGATCGAAACATAACGAGACTCAATTTGCAAACGCAGGAAAGAGGCGTGTGAACGCGAAGGATGGAAAACTCAACAAAGACGCGGATTCGCATAGCCGCCGCTTCCAGAACGACAAACGATTTTGCAAGGATTTTCATTGTGGACGAACTGCAAGCAGTCCTGCGACCGAAAAGAAGCCCATCCATCGCTACAGTATCATCAATCAGCCTACCTACGTGGTGGAAACACGATCGTCATTCGCACAATAAATTCTTGGCTATCCCGCGAAGCATCTTCGATGAATCACGTGCAATCTGTTTTCGCGTTCACCGATTCTGCCAGCGTGCCACGGGCGTTTGATGACCAGCCGAACACGAATGCGATAGTGAAAGACGACCCGTTTGCGTTGATTCGAGAGCATCTGTTAGAACGTGAAACCGTTGCCATGGTAAAACGCCGTTCAGCTCCGGCGGAAATTCGATTGTTCCAGTGGTTCTGGGTATGATTTGCGGAGCGTGATCTTGATGACAAGAACATTTCTCTCGCGAGTTTCCGACCGTGCAATCACTCAGCGTTTTCGACATGTTCAAGATTGGCGTCGGCCCGTCGAGTTCGCACACGATGGGACCTTGGAAGGCGGCCGTTAGATTTCTTGATGAGATCTCCGTGTCGGATCGACCGAACGTGTTGCGAGTATCCGTTGATCTGTTTGGATCGCTCGCCAAGACGGGAAAGGGCCATGGTACCGACATCGCCGTACAGATGGGCTTGGGCGGCCACGATCCACGAACCATCGACGTTACCGCGATCGACGGAGTTCTGAGTCAGATTGCGAGCACCCAAAGGATCACATTGTGGGGAGATCACCAGATTGACTTCGACCCAGGTACAGATATTGTCTTTCACCGTGATGCACAGTTGCCCGATCACCCCAACGGATTGCGGTTCACGGCGACGCTGGCTGGCGAGGGCACGATCCAACAAGAATTCTATTCCATCGGTGGCGGATTCGTGGTTCGGCAGGGTGAAACGTTTGAGTCTGAATTTGCGTCGATGCCTTGGCCGATCGAAACGGCTGCTGATTTGCTAGGGCACTGCGACCGCGAAGGGCTGCGAATTTCCCAAGTCGTGATGCACAATGAGCGTTCGCTACGCAGCGACACCGAATTGCGATCGGAGCTGACGGCGATCAAGGACGCGATGCTTGAAAGTATTCAGCGCGGTTGCCAAACCGATGGGGTTTTGCCCGGTGGATTGAATGTTCGTCGTCGAGCCTCGCAGACGGCCACCCATCTGCTAGGCGAGCGTTGTGCTTCCGACCTTGAGGCATTCACGATCGCGATCAAACAGCAGTCAATCGATTTTCGGCGCGTGCTGGACTGGGTCAGTTGTTTCGCGTTGGCGGTGAACGAAGAGAACGCCGCGATGGGTCGCGTGGTGACGGCGCCGACCAATGGCGCGGCGGGGGTGATTCCGGCCGTGCTGATGTACTACCTTTGCTTTTGCGAAGGCAAGGACGATTCGTGGATTTACTTTCTGTTGACGGCATCAGAAATCGGTAGCATTTTCAAAAAGGGAGCGACCATCTCGGCGGCGATGGGTGGATGCCAAGCCGAGATCGGTGTCTCCTCCGCGATGGCTGCTGCGGCGCTGACCGAAAGCCTTGGCGGCACGCCAAGGCAGGCAACCGAAGCAGCCGAGATTGCGATGGAACATCATTTAGGAATGACCTGCGATCCCGTCGGCGGTCTGGTTCAGATTCCCTGCATCGAGCGAAACGCGATGGGGGCGATCAAAGCCATCACGGCTGCGCAGATGTCGCTGCAACGCGACCCGTCGCAAGCACGCGTTTCGCTTGACGCGGTCGTCCGCACGATGTGGGAAACCGCCCAGGTCATGAACGCCAAGTACAAGGAGACATCCGAAGGCGGCCTAGCGGTCCAGATCACCGTCAACGTCAGTGAATGCTGAGCTACCGCTTGGACGTCAAATGATGCCGCCGGCTAGCGATTGATGTAGTTGATCAAGACTCTCAATCGACCGAGCGAGCGGCGGTTGAAATGAAAAACCAATCTCGGCATATCGGCTAAATCGGGTTCACCGCTTTCTTCCGGCAATGCGTCGCGTTGTTGGAACGTGCCGTCGACCAGGATGTCGTTGAACTTGGCTTGGATTTGTTCCAAGTGTTCATTAGACAAGCGACGTTTCAGCCGCATGATCACGTGATCGTTGACGTATCGCATGCTGTGATAGACGCGATAGAAACCGAGCACTTCTTCCATCGCTTCGTCGATCGAATTGGTGATCTTGTAAAGGTTGACATCAGCGGGGCTAATCATTCCGTTGCCAAGCAATTGCTTGCGAATGAATTCGCCCATGTCGCGCCAGTAACTGCCATCGGGGTGGTCCACCAACACCAACGGAATCATTGTTTGCTTGCCCGTTTGCATCAACGTGATCGTTTCAAACGCTTCGTCGATGGTTCCGAATCCGCCGGGCAAACAAATGACGGCGCTACACTCTTTGACGAACATCAACTTGCGCGTGAAGAAATACTTCATCGTGACAAGTTTCGAATCGCCTTCGATGTACGGGTTCGCACCTTGTTCAAAGGGCAGCATGATGTTCAGCCCCATCGAGGCTTCGCGACCTGCGCCGCGGTGACCGGCTTCCATGATGCCGCCGCCGGCGCCCGTAATCACCATCCAGCCGTGACCGGCGAATCGACGACCGATTTCAACGGCCGCCTGATACTCGGGATGTTCTGGTAAAGTTCGTGCCGAACCGAAGATCGTGACTTTGCGCCGACGACGGTACGGCCGAAACACCGTGAAGGCGTACCGGAGTTCGCGGATCGTACGCGACAGAATTTTCAGGTCACCTCGCGTGGTCGCGTCTTTTTCCAAACGGTCGATCGTGTGCCGCATGACTCGGTACAAGTCTTGCGAATCAACGCTCGAAATCGGATCGTCGGCCGGCTGGGGACGCTTATGTTCATCCTCGCCGATCGCTTCTTTGGGAAGCGATGGCGGGATCGCAAGGGGATTTTCGTCTTGGTCCATGACTCTTTGAGGGGCAAAAGGCGTAGGTTCGTGGATTCCGAGACGATTTGCCGGTTAGGCGACGTTCGCTGCCGGCGTCACGGAATTGTGATCTTGGTCTTCGTCTTCGGTAACGGTAGCCACCGGCACGATTCGTAAGGCTCGTCCCATCACGATCGCGATCGGTGCTGCTGCAAAGCTTAGCAGCGCACCCATCTTCACCGAATCCTGGATTGCTCCGGGCACGGTGAATGCGGCGACCGAGACGAATAACGCGACCGTAAATCCGAGTGCCGCGACCATTCCCAGCGTAACAACGTGGCGATAGTCCATGCCGGCGGGTTTCTCTAACTTCAAGCCTTTTTCGGCGAACAACGTCATCGCGGTAATGCCCACAGGCTTGCCGATCAACAAACCGGCCAAAACCAACCAGGTACCCGTACCCAAACTGCTCATCACAACGCCGGCGTTGGCCAGCCCGAAGAGCCCTAAGAAGCACTCGACCGGCAACTTCCAGCAATGCTCGAACTCGTTCAGCGTGTCGTGGCGATCGAGTTCCTCGCGAGCGAAAATACCCAAGTCGGTGTGAGCGTGAGGCAACAACGGAATGATAGGAACCAACCCAAGTGCGGGGTGAATGTTGGCCAGATAGAAACTGAACCAGCAAACCACGCCGGGTCCCATTAGGTAAGCCCAGTGAGAGTGGACCTTCGATCGTCGCAGCATCATCGCACCGCACATCGCCACAACGGTCAACATCAACCACTGCGGCACGATCGGAGCTTGCGGATAAAAGATCGCCAAGATCATTAATCCGGCGGCGTCATCGGCAATCGCCAACAACAACAAGAAAGCGATCGCGGGGTGGCCGGCGCCAAAAATAACTCGCGCGACTAAGTAGCTAAACGCGATATCGGTCGCGCACGGAACGGCCCATCCGTTTCCAAGGTCGGCGGTTGTCCCGGTAAAGTACGAACCGATCATATAGATCAACGCCGGACCTAAAATCCCGCCCACTGTTGCGAGCAATGGCGTCGCTGCCTTGCGAGGCTCATTCAGGGAACCGCCCGGTAACAGCGACTCCCAAACCTCCTTCGCGGCGATGGCAAAGAACAGAGCCATCAGAATGTCATTGATGATGAAGTGAATGCTAAGCCCGTGTGCCGCGTGCTGAACGAACCCTTCGGGTTTCGTTTCGACGTCATGGGATGCGGTCGCGACTGTGTGCTCGGCGTGTTCGGGCGACGCAGAAACGAGGGTCGCGTCGATGGCGCCATCGGCTGATTGGTGGGCAACGTCCGCATGACTGCTCCACAACGACGTGACGTCGAAGTGAACGAAATCGTGGTAAGAATGATTATCAGTCTGGTGAGCCACGTTGGCCCAAACCAATGCGATCGTCGCACCGGCTATCAATAGAAACGAATTATCGATCAGCTTGCGGAACAGTCCGCGTTTCTTTTTGTGGTTCGACATCGGAAGCTTTGCCCCTCAAGCAGCATTTCAACAGCAGCCCGATCCCCACCATGGGAACCGAATGCATGCCTTGAGAAACCTTGGTCACGAGCGTGGTTCGTGAACTGGGCAACAGAAACAAGAAGCCAGGAATTCGGCAAACCGTATCGATTGTGCCGAATAGTGGGCTGAGCGCAGTGCGCCCTAACACGGCGAAACCATCGTTTTCGCTCGCCATTTGCTGACTTACCACGCGAGAAGAAGCGGAGTGGCCAGTCCCTCGCCTGCAGTCCCCGGCGACAAAACGGTTACAGTGAGCGAAACGCGGAGAATCCCTTGCTGCCACCAAACGCTTGTAACCCATGTCAATTTAAGACTGCGGCATTATTCAGCAATCTTGCTGTACTACGCCGCGCGACGATGCTCTTCAACGTCGATTGGATCGCTCGCTTCGTTCGTCGCAAGACGGACCTTTCGCTGCAATAATTCTCGGTCGGGTTCGAACCGATCAAAGATCGTTCCCATCAGCCGAGGATGCAAGCAGATATAGGCCCAAGCAAGCCCCAACGACGCGGATCCACACAAGTCGCTCGCAAAGTGGGCGCCGCATAGAGCCCGCTGCAACAGAGTGCCGACACATAAAATCACTGCGTACTTTCGCGTGCTCGGGGCCAGCACCCAGAGTCCCGCGGTCAACGCCATCGCCGTCGCCAACGAAGCGCTCGGAAACGCTCGCGTGCCAGGATCGAATGATGCAATGTGGGCGAGCGTCCAATCAAAAGTCCAGATCCAAGCGTATTCATGATTGATGGCCTCGAACTGCAGATCACCCGGACGCGGGCGCAGAACAAAAACCTTGATCAAGTTGGCCAACAATCCCGCTCCGATCGCCAGCGTTGCCAATCGTGGCACGCATCGGCGTCGTTTTCGCGACAAAGCCAGTACCAGCGTCAACGTCACAACGACGCCGAGCGGTTGAGAGTAAAGTACCGTGTAGCCGAGGATCGTTTCGATCCACTGAGGCATCGGATTTCGATGGATCCAATCCGCGATCGGTACGTCGACCAGCGTCATCAATGGAACCATTAACATCGCGACAACGGATACCCACAGCAGGGTCAACAGCTGGAAACTTCCGAATACGGAATAGTGAGACCGGGAACCGCGACCACTGATATTCAGGTCATTCATAAGTTCTCCTTTCATCAACGTTCTTATCCGCGATGCGATCTTCCAATCGTCTTGTCACGATGATCGATCGAGGTGACGGACCGTTGCTCTGGACGACCACGCTGCCCACAATCTCGAAACGACTTCGCTCGGATTCTGGAAATTCGGTATTGGAGTAGTAGCAAACGTAATTCGTGTCCGGTGGCCACTGATCGGGATCCATTCCGATGATTGGTATCGTCCTACCAAAATGAAACGTGAACCAATGGGATATATGGCCGGTACTCGCTAGCGTCTGGCCATCCGGAATTTCAAAGCCCACTTTCGCGACATCTGGGCGGACATCAAAAGCATCTTCGACAATCGGATCCATTGCCACCCCAAAGTATGCCAACCAAACAAAGGCACCCATCGCAAAGAGTCCGGACATTTCGGTTCGTTGCCGGACGCAGTCGGATTCCGTTTCCTCAACATTCCGAAACCAGTATGCGCGGGCGGTTCCAACAATCAAAACGACGGTGACACAAAGAACCGTTGCGAGACGCACCCGATCCGAAGCGATTCTCGAAGATTGATCGGTCAAGATCACGATGGTCAACGCGAACGCACCGCAAAGCATGGCGACAAGAAACCCAAGCTGAAATCGACGCCACGATCCCACCCAGATCAGTCGACGCGAACGATCGGCTGCAAGAATCGCCCCGCGAGATCGCTGCGAGCGACGATAATTCTCCGCCGCAAAACACCGCTCTATGACGACCGCGAACAAGACTGAAAAGCAAGGATACAGTGGCATGAAGTAGCGGGTCTTTGCACCGACTGCGAACCACACCGATAGAAATGTCGTTCCGATGGCGATCAGGTGAAAACGGACGAGCGGATTCGTCCTGGCATCGAATCTCCAGAAGCTTGGCAGCAACAACGCTGGCAACAACAACGACCAAGGCAACAGACAGATCAAAGTTTCAAATGGGTAGCAAAACAGATGACTGACGAGCGGTGCCCAATGATCGTCGTTGAATCTCAGCGCGATATCATTGCGATACATCTGAATCATTGACTCCGTTCCGACCTGCATCCAAAACGGAATATTCCAAGCGTTCCAGATCGCCATAAATACGAAGATTCCGATCGCGTGGGAACGCGTCAAAATCAGTCGCCATTGGCTGCTACAAATCAAAAAAGTGCATACCGGCACGATGAAATACACGGGTGCCTGAGGCCCCTTTGCTAACATTCCCACAGCGGCAAACGCGTAACCCAGACTCCATGTAACCGCCGCATTCCAGTTCGCGGTCCAGCCCCAGTGCCAGAGCAACAGCGAGCCGCCGACCATCAGAGCGTACATCGACTCGGTCTCACCTAGCGGCCCCATCTCGACGACCTGTCCGGTCGTCCCGTAAGCGATTGACGCGGCAGTAGCCGCCAACTGAGAGAAGAACTGACGTACGTAACCGTAAATCAGAAGCATCGTCATCAACAATGCGATCACACTGGGTGCGCGCACCGACCAACAATCGACTTTGCCGCGAAACGATGCGAAACCGGCGATGATCCAGTTCTGCATCGGAGGTCGGCTCAGAAACAGTTCGCCTTGCTCGCGAGGTACGATCCAATCACCACTTTGCATCATCTCTGCAGCAACGAGACCGCGGCGAGTTTCTTCGCCCCGCATGGGTCGGTCCGTTAGTCGACTGAAGTAAGCGACCGATGCAACAATCAATAACAACCACAAGGTTGGCTCTCGCCACCAAGTTGATCGATCCAGCGATTCCGCGTCCGAGCCTACTTCGGTCACTCGTTTCTTCGGAGTTGCCATTTCACGCAGCCTTTTTCCGGATCTCCGCGTGACGTCCCTCTTGTAACGATGCGGAAACGATCGGCGTTTCTTCGATTCGACCTGCAATCATCGGAGTCGCCAAGTCGGCATCGCCATGATCCGCCGTGTCACCCCAGATCCGAAAGGCGAGCAGACGCTTGATGTGTGTTAAGTACAGCAGTTGCTGCCGCAGATTGAGTTTGCTTTCGCCGACCGTGCGATTGCAAAACTGGATAGGGATTTCCTGCACATTGCGAAACTGACATTTAACGATCAGCTCAAGCCCGATCTTGTAGCCAATCGGATCGAGCCGATCGGCGGCCAACTCGTAACTGAGTCGATGCAGTGCGAAGAACCCGGCCATTGGATCTTTGGCGGACGTAAACGGTCGGGCAGCCAGTGTGGCAATTTTCGAATTGAGCCAACGAATCCAGCCCCAGTCCTCCGTCGTGGATCCACCTTCGATGTAGCGACTGCCGATCACCATTTCGACTGGCGGTTGGCTATCCTTCTGACTGTTCAGCGCAGCGATGATCGCAGGAATGCGCTCGGGAGGATGCGATAGATCCGCATCCATAACCAACAGAATGTCTCCTCGCGCCTCGCGGAAGCCTCGCATCACGGCGCTCGACAAACCTCGTTCGTCGGTGCGAACGATCAATTTCAATGGAACCGACGAGACGAATTTCTCGCAAAGTTCGACGGTTCCATCCTGGCTATGATCGTCAACAACCAAAACTTCTGTATTGAGCTCTGCGGCCGTTACCGACGCTTCGATCCGACGAAAAAGCTCAGCAAGGTTCCCCGCCTCCTGATAGGTCGGCACAATGATCGATAAATCAGGGAATGGTAGACGCATGGCACATCGTCGCTGCAGGGGTGTGAGTCGTTCCGTTTGGGGTGTATCAATTTGGCTGGCCTTTCACAAGGTCATCGCAATCACCCCCAGCGACGTGCGTCCGAGCACGAAATTGCCTTTCAAATATTTGAAAGCATTTGAAACGAGCGACTTCGTTTTTGAAACAGCAGCTCAAGACAGCAGACATTTGTTGCGGCCCAAGCTTGGCGACGCAGATCACCCCTGGTCGCAATGTCAGCAGTTCCGCTAACACAAAACGCGACCTTCCCAATCCAAGGTCGTGCGGTTTTACTTCACCCTCCTTTTCAAGGAGGGTGAAGTAAACGCCGATGAAACAACAACTAAAAGACAGCACGACCTCATCCAAGGAAGGTCTACTGATCTTGGTACCGGAACTGTGAGCTCTATCGAATCAATTGGCTCTGAGATCGCCCAACATCGGCGCGGATCGCGGCGCTGCCAGCGTTTCCAAGAACGCCAAAACCGCGTGTCGATCGGTTAGCGGCAGCTTCAAAAAACGATCGCGTGTCCCTTCGGATTCGCCACCGTGTAATGAGATTGCTTCCAGCAAAGTCTCCGCCCGACCGTCGTGCATGTACGGCGCCGAATCACGCACACCCCATAGCGGCGGCGTCCGCCATTCTTGGTTGAAATTGGTCGGTTCGAAGTGAACTCTCTTGTAAAGGGTTTCCCGGATGAGGGTTCGACGTGTGACACGAGCATTGTCGACACCTTCGAATTCTTCTGCAACAAATTGATTGACCTGCTCTTTATCATCGAAGGCTAAGTCCACCAACTGCATACGGCTGCTAGGCGAATCGGGAGCCCGGAAACGAAATCGCTGCGGTATCAAGCTCTGGGAGGATGCACTCAGACTCGTTGCCCCGCCATAGTAAGACTCGACAAGGCCTTCCGTCACGACGTCGGAAGTACTAACGGGCGATCGATTGTTAGAGAGGGAAAAGTCACCGGATCTTGATCCCCTAACACGGTCGATGCGAATCTCGGTTGCGGGCCCGTAGTAGCCGCCGATCATCTGTGTCCCCGAAACATGTTCCGACTCGGCAAGCGAAACTCGTGTCACCGGAGTTTGGCGAATGATGTAGGGCTCTGCATGGTTCAAGTCGATCAATCCAGACCCCATGTCATGCAGCAAGATGTCGCTGTAAATCTCGCGGGCGGGTCCCATGTTCGGAAGATGGCAAACGGCGCAGCCCACCGATGCGAACAATGCGTCCCCTCGTTCCGCTTCAACGCGTTTCTTCGAATCGCTTGGTATGTCACGCATTGGCGCGGGCAGTGCGGCCGTGAAGTCTCGCATCGCTTCGATTTGTTCGTCCGAGATATCAATGCCCGAATTGCGGTAGGCCGGAACCATCGGATCGGTCGGTTGCGGCTTCCGGTTGGTCTCCAAACCCAATTCGTTGGCGCAAGCTTGGTCGGTAAATTCGCCCAGCGAGGCGACGTTGGCACGCCATCCGAACTTGCCGATCTTTCCGCTGCGAAGGGTCGCCGGTCGCCCGCTGATCTCGGGGTGTTGCTGCTGGGCCTTCGCGGCCATCAAGATCGCCGAATCGGGAATTTGGTCGATCAGGCCTGCGCCGAACAGTGACGGAGTGTTGCGCTGGAACAGTCTTGCGCGCAGCGACATTCGAAAAGTTCCGACCGAGCTCTGAAACATCACCGGCGTCGCGGTCGCCGATCGGATCTCCGATGCATTGGCGGGACCGCCTTCCCGAGTGAATTCTGCTGGCAATTGTTTTAGAAACGCGGCGCGGCTTTCCGCCAGCGCCGATGAACCGCCGTGATGCGACATCGCCAGCGTGTTGATGATCGTACCACTGGGCAGCACAAACCCCGGGTGGAACGCACGAACCATTTGCTTGACCACGTCTTGGTTGACAAATCCACCGTCGATCGTCATCTCTTCGATGCCGATGGTGAGCGCGTTGTGCTCGGCTGCTCCGCCGCCGCCGACGCCGCCTTGGTTGTGACATGCGACGCAGGATTGACCGTTGAATAGCGGCCCAAGTCCATCGCTTGAAATGGCGGGATTGCCGGGCATCCAATTGCGTTCGAAGAGTTGACGCCCCTGTTCAACGGACATCGGTGACACGGCCGTCGCGATGGATAACGCCAGGGTGGACGATGCCAACAAGGCCAGCCCAGCACGCGAAAGATACTTTGAGTGTTTCATGGCGAGAGAACTCCGATAGATCAAGAGAAAAGAGATTCGCATCATTCATCCGTTTTGATGCGTTTTAATAGACCGGCGACACGGCCCGGATTGCTGTCTTGAAAGACGGGCAAAAGTTTGTTCTTTCCGGCCGGCAAGATCACGTACCGCAGCAGCGACGAGCCGCGGACATTGATCGACGGCATATCACTGGACCGAACAATTTCATAAAGTTGTTGCAGATCGATCTCGCGATACTGGGCCGATGTCGCCAAGGCGTGAACGCGGTTCCAAACTTCCCCGGCTCGCGTTGTGTCGCCGGTCGGGGGCGGCCACGGAAGATGTCGAAACATCAGCGGCGGACGAACCGAAAACACAAATGTCTCTGTCTTTCCCAACGCACTGATTTGGTTGATCCATTCCGGTTCATCGGCTTCGCCTTGAATCGGTTGATGGCCCCAAATCCATTCGACCAACGTGGCCCAATTCTTCTCCATCGAAACACCGGCCAGAAACGGAGTCATGCATTCGCACCACGGCCGACGGGTTTCGATGTGCTGTTCAAGCGTCGTCAAGCGAGGTGCATCGGCCGCGGACTTGACATCGAAACGCAGACGCACGTCGGCTAGGTAGGCATCGCCGAACCGTTCATTCAAAACGCTGATTCGTTGCTCGGCATCGTCGTCGATGGCTGCTTTCGGATCCGGCGCATCCCCGACATTGCCCTCCATCGCGATAACGTTCTCCTCCAGCAGACTTCGCCACATTCGGTTAATGCGTTGGCTGTTGCGGTTGGCAATCGCAGCAACAATCTCGTCGCGTCTTAATTCGCCAAGATCTCGCATCGACTGGTATTCCTGCCCGTCCTCAATCAACGTCTGCAATTGAGTCGCATCGGGAACACCCACCAGAAAGCTAAGCAACCGGTACTGTCCGTCGCAGAGCAAAACGACCGAGCGAGCGGTACCGTTGTCGACACGCCCGCCCGTCAACTCGGGTGGCAACCCAACCGGCAACCATTGCAAGGAAACTTTGGTGCGAAGGTCCGGACGCAGCCGTCGGACCGCGCGAAAGGAATCCGCAAACACTTCGGTACACCAACCGTAAACCGGTCGGGCGGCCTCTTTGTTGTCCTGGTCCCGCTTGGCAATCGGTTCGTCGTTCGTGATCAACAACAGAACCAATGTCTTGTCCGATTCGGTTTCCGAAATCGGCTCCATCGGCTTTCGCCAATCGACCACATCGTCATCGTCGATTGGCGTTTGCCCCAGCGACGTATGTGCCAAGCTGACGGCGAGCGCCGCGAACAATATGGCTACCAAGATTTTTGAAAACGATCGTCGCATTGCGTGCCCCGCATCCGACACATGAAAAGAAAAGACCTAATCGGTAAGGTGTCGTCATACTGCACGATACGAGATGTCGGCGTCAATCAAATAATGGTGCCGCTAAGAACGATCCACGGTCGTACCGGCGATCGATTCGGCCGCAACCCATGCCATGGTCATCACCGAAGCCGTCGGGTTACCGGTCGTCACACTAGGCAGAACCGAGGCGTCCACCGCCCACAATCCGTCGAAACCACGCACCTTGAAATCAACGTCGACCGGCGAATCAATTTGATTTCCAAATTGACACGACCCGGTCGGGTGATAGAGCGTTTGTGCATATCGAGAGATCGCTTTGCGTATCGCCTGTTCACCTTCTCGCCGCTGGCCGGGGATGAGTTCCCGTTCGACCCATTCGCCCAATCCGCTACCGCGGGCGATCGACCGAACCATTTCCACGCCTTCGACGAGTTCTTCGATATCTCGATCGTCACGACCGTAGCCACCTTGAATGACCGGCAGTGAACACGCGTGCGGTGATGACAAAGTCACAGTCCCGGACGAACGAGGGCGAGTCAAATTGATCGCGATCGTCATCATTGCGGTGTCACTCAGTTTCGGGAACGTCAGATAGTTTGTCGGAGTCACGTGCACCTGGAACCGTCCGCCATCGAATAGCCCGCCACACTCGGCGATGTTGGACGACACCGATCCGGCACCGGTAACCATCCATTTCGCGACGTCGCGAACGGCCGGATCGAGCCTGAAAATATTTTTTGATTTTGTTTCAAAAATTACCGGCATGACAAGGTGATCCTGCAGTCGACGGCCGACGTTGGGCCGATCAACTCGCACGATGATGTCATGCCGTGACAAATCTTCCGCGGGACCGATGCCGCTGCGCATCAAAATGGAAGGCGTGCCAATCGCGCCCGCACACAAAACGACGCCGCATCGACTTCGCAATTCGCGTGAACGGTCACCTTGAACCAGATTCACACCGACCGCCCGTTCGCCGTGCCACAGCACACGATCGGCCGTACCGCGAACGACACCAGCACCATCAAGCAGGGCCGAAAAATCGGTTCGTCGACCGTTGCGATTGATGCGGCGATAGATCATGGGTTCGGCATTGGCGAAACCCGATGTTGCCGCCATGAACTGTTGTGACGCATCGCTTAAAAAACGCGGCGTCTCGGGTTGGACCAACGATTCGACATCGCTTGCCGCAGCGCGCCATTGGTCGATCGAACGCTGACCACCGCACGCCGTTTCCCAATTCGCAAAGTCGGTGGCTGTTGGCGGAAACCAGATCATCGCATTGATCCGCGTGCTCCCACCGATACCGCGACCGCGGGGCCAATCGATCCGTCGGCTGGCGAGTCGATCGCAGGGTTCGGTTTTCAGCTTCCAATCGTCCTTGGATCCGATCAGTTTCAACCATCGCGACGGACGTTCACGGTCGATTGCCGGCGCAAGATCCGATTCAGGTTCAACAACCGTGATGCGTAGTCCCGACTGCTGTCGCAATCGATACGCCAAAACACAGGCGGCTGCACCTGAGCCGACGACGATAAGGTCGGTTTCTTCCACTATAGCAACGAGAATGCGTACAACATTTCACGAGCAATTTGGCCGCATCGGGCATCGTAAATCACCGACTCGTCCACCGTATCGTCGGACACCTTCGGGTCGTCGTACTTGATCACGATCCGGTCGCTAGCGCCACGAACGATCGGACAATGTGTATCCGCGTTGCTGCACACCATGACGGCGATGAAGTCCTCGCTCGGGTTGGGCGATTGGTCATAGACCTTCGAAAAACACTCGACAGCCGGCGCAACGTCGGAATCTGAATACGCGACCTTGTAGAGAGGATTGGTATGTGCTGGACCAGGGTTCGTCGAAACCGACAACCCTGATCGTCGCAGTGTGTCAACGATTCGCGAATTCATCGCCGTGGCTTCCGTACCACCCGAAAATGTTTCGATTCCGTCGACACCGAAATGCTGTGCCGCCACAGTCGCCCAAATCTGGGCCAGGTGGCTGCGGCGTGAATTGTGGGTGCAGATGAAATTGAGCTTCCGAACTCCGTCGTGTCCGCCCGCTTGAATCCGTTTCGCAAAGTCGGCCAATTCGGCTCGCCGATCCACCGGAATCTGATCGAATTCACCCATACGGGCGTCAATGTAACTTTTTAGCGGTGAGTGGAAGGACACTGTATTTTTCGCGTTAGATGGCACAAATATTGTCGTGTCGAGGGCAAACCATACCGTCATCAAGGTTCGATTCATCGTTCGCAACATCGCTTGACGACCGAAGTCACTTGGTCGGCACAGTTATACCCGCAAAAACGGACCCGTTCAGTGGCCCTTTTCGTGGCCCGTCGACCCGATGGTCGACATGGGGAAGTTGGACTACGATTTCTGGGTTACCTTCTGTCTCGAAGCCCCCAATCCATCTAGAAATGCGATGACCGCCACCTCGAAACGTCCGCCACGATTTGCGACTGTAGCCACCGCCCCCCCGGACTCGATCCTGGGGCTCAACGAGGCGTTTGCAGCCGACGCGAACCCGAAAAAGATGAACCTGAGCGTCGGTGTCTACAAAGACGCGTCCGGCCAAACGCCGGTGCTGCGTTGCGTCAAAGCGGCCGAGCAACGGCTGGTCGATGGCGAGAAGACGAAGGGCTATTTGCCGATCGATGGCCAACCGGATTACCGCGATCACGTTCGCCGATTGGTCTTTGCTGATTCGATCGACGCATCCCGTATCGCGGTCGTTCAAACGCCTGGCGGCACCGGTGCGCTGCGTGAAGCAGCCGCGCTGATGAACAGTCAGTTGCCCGCGATTCGCGTTTGGATTTCGACGCCCACCTGGGCCAATCACCAATCGATCTTTGCGTCCGAGAATATTCCGTACGATAACTACCGATACCTTGCCGACGATAAAAAATCGTTCGACATCGCCGGCATGTTGGAAGACTTGACCGGTAAGACGAAGCCAGGCGATGCAGTTTTGTTGCACGCGTGTTGCCACAACCCAACCGGCGTCGACCCGACTGCCCAGCAGTGGAACGAAATTGCCGCGGTCTTAGCCCAGCGTGAACTGTTACCGATCATCGACTTCGCTTACCAAGGTTTCGGGAACGGATTGGACGAAGACACGGTCGCTGTCCGAGCCATCACCAGCGTTTGCGCCGAAGCCATCGTGTGCAGTTCTTTCTCGAAGAACTTTGGCTTGTATAGCGAACGGGTCGGTGCGGTATCGGTCATGTCGGCGGACGCTGACACAACGACCGCCGTTAAGAGTCAGCTAAAGTCACTGGTCCGCAGCAACTACAGCAACCCGCCGCGCCATGGTGCGGCCGTCGTCGCGACGATTCTTGACGACTCCGAGCTGACCGCGATGTGGCACGGCGAGCTAACCGAAATGCGAACTCGCATCAAAGCGCTGCGTCGACAGTTTGTTGACACGATGAAGACGACCGGCGCCGGACACGATTTTGGTTTTCTGTTAGACCAAAATGGAATGTTCTCGTTCAGCGGGCTCAATCCGATGCAAGTCGATGAGCTTCGCAACAAGTACAGCATCTACATCGTCGGCAGCGGCCGAATCAATGTGGCCGGCATGAACGAAGAACGCATGGGCGAACTTTGCACTGCGGTTGCCAACGTGATCGAGAACTAGAACCGCCTTACGACTCGAGAGCCTGATGATGCCATCGAACCAAGAATGGTCCGAACGTGAAGTTCGCGAACAGATCGCCGACCGCGGACGATCCCTGTTCGAGCGGCGGTTCACGCATGGCAGCACCGGCAACATCAGCGTTCGTATCCACGACGGCATCCTGATCACACCCACGGATTCGTCCCTGGGCAGCCTGGATCCGGATCGGATCGCCAAGGTCGGCTTCGATGGACAGCATCTGGCCGGTGACAAACCTTCCAAAGAAGCGTTCTTGCACTTGTCGATGTACCGGTCGCGGCCAAACGAAACGGCCGTCGTGCATCTGCACAGCACGTATTCCGTCGCGGTGTCGTGCATGGCCGAAATCGATCCCGACAACGTGCTGCCGGCAATCACGGCGTACCAATTGATGCGAGTGGGCCGTTGCCCGCTGGTGCCGTTTTACGCACCCGGCGACATGGCGCTCGCAGACGCGGTGGGCAAACAAGCCGAAACGACCAAGGCGATGCTGCTTGCCAACCACGGCCCGGTCGTTGCCGGTAACTCGCTGGCCGGAGCGATCGCATCGGTGGAAGAACTGGAAGAAACCGCCAAGCTGTTCTTACTGCTGCGAGGCATTCCGACTCGCTTCTTGGAACATCCACCCACGTAAACGTTGGGCCAGCGATCTACTTTTTCTTTTTGCCTTTCATCGCTCGCGATTCGGCCGCCGCATCGTACTTGGGGTTGGGTTCGATCGGCACCGGCGCGCCGGTTGCTTCTCGCCACGCCAACAACTCGTCGTGCATCGCCTTGGTCACGTCCGCGTTGGCGATCGACACATCGTTCGATTCGCCGATGTCGTCTTTCAAATTGAACAGCAACAATTTCCCGTCTTCGAAATACTCGTGAAGCTTCCAATCGCCGCGGCGAATGATGCTGCACGGACGCGATCGATAGATGGGATCTCGTTGCCCATCGATGCGCGAATAAGAATCGAGGTACGCCGGAAAGTGCCAAAAAATGGCTCGCTCCTTCCAAGCGTCACTGCCGACGAGCAGCGGAACCAAACTGCGACCGTCTTGAACTTGTCCTGTCGGCAACGACGCGCCGGTCATCTCACACAGCGTCGGATACAGATCGACTTGAATGACGGGCGTTTCACATTTTGTGCCTGGCTTCACGTTACCCGGCCAGACGACAAAGAAAGGCTCGCGGATGCCACCTTCAAAGTACGTTCCCTTGTATCCCTGCAACGGCGCCATCGAAGTTGCCGGACCATAGCCGCCGTTGTCCGATGTAAAGACGATCGCCGTTTTTTCCCGCAACCCCAGCGAATCCAACTGCCGAACGATCCGCCCGATTCCGCGGTCGACGCTTTCGATCATCGCGGCCATCACCGCATGGTCATGCAGATCGCCCTTGGGCTTGGCTTCATACTTTGCCACCAGATCCGGCTGACCCTGCAGCGGCGTGTGCACCGCAAAGTGGGTCAAGTACAACAACCAATTCGCGTCTTGGTTGCGATCAATGAATCCGATCGCTTCGTCGGTCAGGCGATCGGTCAGATACTCGTCCTCCGGTGCATCTTCAAGACCCGGAGCTTTCGGATGCGGCGGGAAGTACCCCTTCGGCGGACTGCCACCGTGCGTCCCGGCGAAATTGAAATCGAAACCATAGGGAATCGGGTCGTCGCTTAAATGCCACTTGCCGATGGTCGCTGTGCGATAGCCGGCGTCGTGAATCTGTGCGGCCCAGGTTCGAATGTCTGGTGACAGAACATCGACACCGGGAATGTGTTTCAAGCTTCCATACTTGGCTTTGCCTCGACGGCCCGTCCCAACGTTATAGACTTCGTGCCTAGGCGTGTATTGCCCGGACAATAAACACGCTCGAGCCGGGGCGCAATTGGCGGCGCACGAATAAGCATTCGTAAACACCATCCCCGACGCGGCCAACGCATCTAGGTTGGGCGTCTCGTAAAAGTCGGTTCCCATGAACCCACAGTCTCGCCAACCGAAATCGTCCAGATAAATGAACAGAACATTCGGTCGATCGGCCGCGTGCAGCAAGCTGGCCAACGAAACAACGAGAAAGCCGACGAAGGCCAAGAGATATCGCATCATGGCGATTCCTTGTGAAGATGAAGTGCGGAACGGAACAGATGACGCCAAAAATCCCTACGCCAAAATTTCTTTGACGACGCGGCTTTCCTCGACGCCGGTCAAACGCTGGTCGAGGCCGCGGAACGGGTACACAAACCGTTCGCTATCGATCCCCATCTGATTCAGGATCGTTGCATTCAGATCACGGATGTGGACGGGGTCTTTGGTGATGTTGTAACTGAACTCGTCCGTTTCACCATGAACAGTGCCGCCCTTCACGCCACCGCCCGCCATCCAAACGGTAAAGCACTTGGGGTGGTGGTCGCGACCATAATCGGTCTTCGTCAGCCCGCCTTGGCAATAGATCGTGCGTCCGAACTCACCGCCCCAAACGACCAACGTATCGTCCAACATTCCTCGCTGGCGAAGATCCGTCAGCAAGCCCGCCGACGGTTGATCGACGTCGCGGCATTGGTTGGGCAAGTCCTTGGGCAACTTTCCGTGTTGATCCCAGCCACGATGAAAGATCTGTGTGAACCGTACGCCACGTTCGGCCATCCGCCGCGCCATCAAACAGCAATTCGCAAACGTGCCCGGCTTGGTCACTTCGGGCCCATACAGATCGAGCACGTGCTGCGGTTCGTCGCTCAGATTCGCCAGATCGGGAACGCTCGTTTGCATCCGGAACGCCATCTCGTACTGGGCAATCCGCGCGTTCGTCTCGGGATCACCAATCTGCGATGCAGTTCGCGCGTTCATTCGGGCTAACGAATCGAGCATCCGGCGCCGAATGCTTGGATCGACGCCATCGGGGTTCGAAAGATAAAGCACCTTGTCACCGGTACTTCGCAGCGCAACGCCTTGATACTTGCTTGGCAAAAAACCGCTGCCCCACAGTCGGTTGTAAAGAGCCTGTGCTTCTTTCCGGCCCGTCCATGACGCGGTCATGACCATGAACGCCGGCAAGTTCTCGTTCTCGGTGCCCAGACCGTAGCTCAGCCACGAACCCAAACTCGCTTTGCCCGGCAATTGGTCTCCGGTGCAGATATAAGTAATCGCCGGATCATGATTGATCGCTTCGGTGTGCATCGACTTGATCAAAGCAATCTCATCGACCTTCCCGGCCATGTGGGGAATCAGTTCGCTGGCCATCGTTTGGTTTGCACCGTGAGGCGAAAACTTATAGATGCTGGGCGCGATTGGAAACCGCGACTGGCCGCTGGTCATGGTCGTCAAACGTTGCCCCTGGCGAATCGATTCGGGCAGATCCTTGTCGTACCAATCGGCCATTGCCGGCTTGTGATCCCACATGTCCATCTGGCTGGGCGCACCCGACATGAACAGATAGATCGCTCGGCGGGCTTTGGGTTCATGATGCGGCAAACTCGGCAGTCCACCGACGCGTGTTCCGACATCGGCTGACAATGCCGGCGTGGCTGTCGCCGCTGTGGCGTCCAACGATGCCAGCGCCGCGGCGCCCAAACCGGCGGAGGTCTGTGAAAAAAATGCGCGACGAGTCAACCGGTCGAGTACTTCTTGATGATTCATGGATTCAACTACTTGGTTACGGTTTCGTCGAGGTTCAACAGGGTGCTGGCAAGGATCGTCCATGCGGCTTCGCGCACGTCGGACTGTCCCGTCAACTTGACGGCCAACTCGGGATGCTGGTCGTAGTAGGCAGCCATGTCTTCGACCAACGTCAACATCTCATCCGCTTCTTCGGTGCTGGGCAAGCGCGCGGTCACCGTTTCGAACGCCCATCGGATTCGGTCGGCTTCATTGTCGACTTTGGGTTCGGTCATCGCGCGGCGCGCCAACATTTTTGCCGACGCTAGATACTGTTCTTCGTTCATCAACAGCAATGCCTGAAGCGGCGTGTTGGTGCGTTCGCGGCGCGCCGTGCATGACTCACGACTGGGCGCATCTAGCGTCGACATCTGCGGCGGTGCACTGGTACGCTTCCAAAAGATGTAGAGGCTGCGACGATTGACTTTTTCGCCTTCGTCCGCCTTGAAGTTGACCGTATTGCTTCCCGAATATCCGACCGCTTCCCACAAGCCGGCCGGTTGCGGCGGTTTCACACTCGGTCCGCCTTCGGTGTCGACCAGCAATCCGGCCAGCGCCAGCGACTGATCACGCAGCACTTCGGCATCCAACCGGTGACGTGGACCGCGAGCGAGCAATCGATTGTTGGGATCGATTCGCAACATCCCATCGACCACTTTGGCCGAACGCTGATAGGCGTCCGTCATCACCAGTGTTTTCAATAGTCGCTTAACGTCCCATCCGTTGGCTTGAAAATCGACGGCCAACCAATTCAGAAGCTCGGGGTGGCTGGGCGGCTGACCTTGGCTGCCAAAGTCTTCGCTGGTTTTGACCAACCCGATGCCGAACACTTGTTGCCAGAATCGATTGACTGCCACGCGAGCGGTCAACGGATGTTCGGGAAGCGTCAACCACTTTGCTAGCCCAAGACGATCCTTCGGCGCGTCGTCGGGAAACGGCGGCAGGAAGGACGGCGTCGCGCGAGGGACCTCGTCACCGGGCTGGTCGTATTGACCTCGCAGCAGCAAGTGTGCTTGGCGAGGCTCAGCAAGCTCCTTCCAAACCAAGGTCGTCGGAATCTCGCCTTCCAGCTTTTCAAGTGCGGACCGCGTGCCCCGTTCTTGATCGATCAAGGCCAACCAATCCGGATGCAAACACGCGACCTTGCGGAAGTACTTGCCCAGCGACGTGCGAACATCGTCGCTGCGTTGATCCACCGGCGTCTTCACGAGCTGGCGCAGATGTTCCGGCACCCGAATCGCAGGCGAACGAAACGCATAGGTCCATTCGTTCTCGCCCGCGTGGTTAACCAGCTTGATGTACAGATCGTTGTCGCCTTTCTTCAGCGGCAATTCGTACTCATGTCGAAGGGGGTCATGTTTCCCAGCCCCCTTTCGGCGTCCGACCTCTTTATCGCCCAGATAAACGACGTGCCCATCATCGGCGCCGATCAACAGCGTGATCGATTGGTCGCGAGGCGACTGGATCGTCTGGTGCATCAGCGTCACCGACAAACGATCATCGATCGTCGGTAGCGGGTTGACCTCGACCTCGTTCAGATCGCCACGGTGCTGCCAGCGATAACTCCGTTCTTCGTATTCGAATACCTCGTCCGCGTTGAAAGCTTTTTGCTGGGACGCATACGACTTGTTGTATCCAGGATTCGGAGTCTCGATCGGAAAGGGTCCGACGACATGAATGCCACCTCGTTTGACTTGCTGCGATGGTGGAACCGACGCGGCAGCATCGCTGAGCGACAGCCTCACTTTGCGGAACTGGTGCCCGGCAAACTTTGATTGATACTTCAACGTGACACGGATCTTGGCATCCGCACCATCGGCAATCAGCGACGGAGCACTCAGCCACGCCGATCGACCGCCCGTCTTTTCGTGACCGGCGATGGCCCAACCTTTGTCCGCGTCCAGCTTGCCGTCGATCGCATTGGAAAACGCAAAGCCATCGCCGTCTTGTTCGATATCGGCAAAACCGCCAGCGATCGGAACCTGTATCCATTGTCCAGATGCGGACGCGTCCGTCGTTTCGACCGTGATCTCGGACAGCACTGCGTTGCCGTTGGTCGACGCACCGGCGCGGCCTTCGGGATCGTCCACGATGGCTTCCAAGTAAATCGTTTGCCATTGGATGCCCGAAGGAATCGAAGCGACAATGACCGTCACATCCTTCGCCGACGGATCGCCGACCAGTTCGACGGTGCCGTCCGGTAACGCCTTCATCGTTGCACCGGATTCCGAAACGACTTCGGTCGGATGCAACGACTCGAACTTGGTAACCTTGTCACTGGACAACGATTGCTCCCAGGTGGCCTGGGCTTCATCGATCGACGGGATGGGGCCTTCTTTTTCGGCCTCCAGGCTGGTCAACAGTTCCTTGTACTCGGCAAGCATCGTGACTTGCTCGGGGCTGGGAACCTTCAGCGATGGCGGATGGTCTTTCGCGTTGCCGTCTAGCGCTTTACCGTCCAGACTGTTGAAGAACGAAAGCAGCGAGTAATAGTCTCGCTGCGATATCGGATCGAACTTGTGGTCATGGCAAACCGCACACCCGGTCGTTAACCCCAAGAAGATCGTTCCAAAGGCATCGGTTCGGTCGATACAGTTGCGAGCGAAGACTTCGTCATAGATCGATCCGCCTTCGCTGGTCGAGACGTTCAAACGGTTAAATCCGCTTGCAATGCGTTCTTTGTCCGTCGCATCCGGCAACAGGTCGCCGGCCAATTGGTGAGTGATGAATTGGTCGAACGGCATGTTAGCGTTGATCGCGTCGATGACCCAATCGCGATACGACCACATCTCGCGAAAGTTGTCTAAGTGCAAACCGTGCGTGTCGCCGTAGCGGACCAAGTCCAACCAATACCGACCCACGTGTTGACCAAAGTGGCGAGACTGCAACAGTCGATCGACCAAATTCGAATACGCGTCCGGTGACGTGTCATTGACGAACGCGTCGATTTGCTCGCGAGTCGGCGGCAATCCGGTCAAGTCCAAACAGACTCGCCGCAGCAGCGTCCGACGATCGGCCCGGTCGTTCACCGTCAGCCCTGCTTCGGCGACCGCGGCTTCGATGAAACCGTCGATCTGCTTGGCCCCGCTGGCAATCGTTTGACTGGTCTCGCTCGGAACCTGCGGCGCAACGAACGCCCAGTGCGACTGGAACTGTGCACCGTCGACGATCCAGGTTCGCAACATCGTTCGCTGGTCTTCGGTCAGCGGTTTGTGATACTCAGGCGGCGGCATCACTTCGTCGACGTCGTCCGATACGATCCGCCGCAACATCTCGCTCGCGTCGACGTCGTCCGAATCTACAACCGCGGCCAATCCATCGGCCGTGTCCAATCGCAGATCGGCGGCCCGCTCGGCTTCGTCCGGTCCATGACACGCGAAACAATGGTCCGACAAAATCGGACGGATGTCGCGAGCAAAATCGACGTCATTAGCTGCCGCATTTTCCGAACCGCCGACCAGGATCAAAAACACAATGGTGGCGGAAACGCGAACAAAACGATCCGGCATGATGGACTTCGGTGGGCGAATGGGGGCGGGACAGCGTGATCAGGGAGGAATTCTCCCCGACTCACTCTAGTTTAACGGACGAATTGGCCGTTACCAAACGCTAGTGGGAACGGCGCAAAAGGTTATCTTAGGGGCTCCTGAGCCGGATAACCGGGCCCCACGAATCGCCCGCCCGCCCACCCTTCATGCCACGAGTGCCCGATCCATGCCACGACTTCCCGACGACCAAATCATCGAATCGATCCGGTTGTACCGCGATTCGCTCAAGCAAACGCAAGCACTTTATGTCGAAGCGGGCGAGTTGATTCGGGGATCGTACGGCTGGCTTTCGGGGGGCGAGCACGCCGACGCCGCATCGATTTCGGGCCAGATGGACGACTTGCATCAGGGTTTCCTGATGAAAGTCTTTGCCGCCGTCGTCCCCGACGCCAGCAGCAAGAATATGGAACAACGCCAACTCGGCCGCGCGCTTTTGGAACACATTTGGGGCAAGTCCGTGATGGGCAACCAACTGCACGAAGCGGTGGATTGGCTGATTGATGCGTCGAATGGGTTCCAGTGGAGCGAACTGGTTCGGCCGTTCGCCGAAATCCCCGCCATCCGCGACCGCTGGGGCGAACTCGAATCACTCGCCATCCGACAAGCCAATTTATTGGCGTCCGTCGACGGCAATATCGACCTTGCCGATAACGAGAGCATCACGGCGATGCAGAACCAATTCGACGCACTGCAAGGTGCTGCACCGGAGACGCTTGCCAACGAAGTCGATACCAATAACGCGCGCGATGCGATCAGCTGGTTACGTGACGAAGCGAAACGGCTTCGCGACGGAGTCAGTGTCACAGCCGCCGAGAAACCGACGCCGATGGCCGGTCCCGGCGGTTCGACCAACACGCCCAAACCGGCAACCCAACCCACGCCCCAGCCCGCCGACGACCGAACGCCCGAACAACGACTGGCCGAAGCCCGCGCAAAGCTCAATCGATTGGTCGGACTGGATGGCATCAAGGACCAAATCGAAACGCTGACCAACTTCTTAAAGATGGAACGCATGCGGGAAGAGCAAGGCTTGCCGACGACGCGGCCCAGCCTGCACATGTCGTTCGTCGGCAATCCCGGCACCGGGAAAACGACCGTGGCGCGGATCGTCGCCGACATCTACGGCGCGCTGGGAATTTTGGAAAAAGGACACTTGGTCGAAACCGATCGCAGCGGATTGGTTGCCGAGTACGCCGGTCAAACCGGACCCAAGACGAATGCCAAAGTCGACGAAGCGCTCGACGGGGTGCTGTTCATCGACGAAGCCTACACGCTGATCGACGAAAGTGGACAAGACCAATACGGCCGCGAAGCCGTTCAAACGCTGCTGAAACGAATGGAAGATCAACGCGAACGACTGGTCGTCATCTTGGCCGGCTATCCGGTCGAAATGCAAACGATGATTCGCAGCAATCCCGGGCTCAGCTCGCGAGTCGGCACGACGATGACGTTCGACGATTATTCGCCACAAGATCTTTGCCGCATTTTCGAACTGATCGCGTCGAAGGCAAAATACAGCCTGCCGACCGAGGCACGTCGACGACTGCTGCGTGGCTTCACGTATCTTTACATCGGACGCGATCGTCACTTCGGCAATGGCCGTTGTTCGCGAAACAGTTTTGAACGCAGCGTTCGCCGGTTGGCCAATCGATTGTCAAAACTGTCGGACATCAGCCGCGATTTGCTGACGACGCTGGAAGCCGAAGACATCGAAGTCGCCGGCGTCAGCGACGCCCACCTGATCGCGATGGCGGCTGAAAAGGGCAACGTGCGGGTCAAGTGCACCCACTGCGGAGCCGCCGAAGTCATCGACGACGCGATGTTGGGAACGGAAGTCACATGCAAGGCATGCGAAAAACCGTTCGCCGCGGATTGGGGTGACCCGGTCGCCGCGATGGTCGGCCCGCCCGAAGAAGAAACCGTCGCCTCGCCGAGCTGACTCGAATCGTCAAACGGACAAACAAGGAGCCTGACCGTCTAGCTTCGTCGGGACTAATCATTCTCTTTTCTCGAAATTCGATAGAGAATTGCAGGCACATATCCATCGATAGTTTTTATCGAGAGCGCCTCCAATCGCTCGACTTCCGCGATAGACTTCACCGGAAAAGGGTGCAGTCGGGTCCGTAGCAACAGTTGCGTTCACTTCTGCGGCAATTGAAGTCCGAACTGCGGTCGAGGAATCAAGCCTTGGCCTCTTGCTATTTTTTCGTACCCGTTGCTTTGATTGTACTTTCGCGAATTAGTGCAAACGACAGAGTTCTCATTTGGGTAACCTTAATGCACCGTTAAGGCCTGCAATCATCGAATATGAGCACCACTATGCATCGAAACATCATTTCTGTTCGGTTCGTGATCGCGAACGGGTTGCTGCTTGCTTCCACGTGCTTCGTGAATTGGGAATGTGTCGCGGACGATTCCAAAGATGTAAAGCGACCGAACATTCTGTGGATCGTGGGTGAGAATCTGAAGCTCGACCTGGGTTGTTACGGGGCCGCAAACGTCGAGACGCCTGCGCTGGATGCGTTAGCGGAACACGGAGTGCGATACACTCACGTGTTTTCAACGTCACCTGTATGTGCTCCCAGTCGCAGTGCCTTTTTCGTCGGCATGTATCAAACGACGACGGATACGCACAACATGCGTTCGCACCGCAGCGATGGCTATCGACTTCCCGAAGGCGTTCGCCCGATTACGCATCGCCTCAAAGACGTTGGCTACTTTACGGCGAACATTGCAACGCTGGGCGGCCAGTCGGTTGGGTCTGGAAAGCTGGACCTGAACTTTGTCGAAGAAGGAAAACTGTACGACACCAGCGAGTGGGAGGATCTGCAAGGTAACCAGCCATTCTTTGCTCAAATCAACACGCTGGAAGCCGAGTACGACATCTACGATCGGCAGACTTGGAAACAACCACGTGTTGAGTGGAAGGGCGAACGGACGCATGAACAAATAGCGACGGTCGATAACGTTAGTCCACCGCCCTACTATCCGGATCACCCGTTGGTCAGAAAAGAATGGGCCAGGTATTTGAATTCCGTTTCCGGAATGGACAAAACGATTGGCCGCGTGCTGACGCAATTGAAAGACGACGGCCTGGCCGACGATACGGTCGTCATGTTCTTTGGTGACAACGGGCGAATCGAACCGCGAGGAATTCACTGGTGCTATGACACCGGATTGCACGTTCCGATGATCATTCACTGGCCAGCGAATTTTGCTGCGCCTGCGAACTACAAAGCCGGTTCTGTCAGCGACCAGGTCATCAGTTTGATTGACATCACTTCAACAACGTTGGGGTTTGCTGGCATCAATCGACCGCTGGGAATGCAAGGGCGAATCTTCATGGGCAACAACCTGGGTCCGGAACGCCAATTCGCATTTTCAGCACGCGACCGAATTGACGAGACGGTCAATCGCATCCGCAGTGTTCGCGGGAAGAAGTTTCATTACCTTCGCAACTACTTTCCCGATCGCCACTTCACATCACTGAACCGCTACAAGGAAAAGTGCTTTCCAATCAAGCCACTGATGCGTCAGCTAATGGCCGAGGGCAAGTTGTCCGCGATTCCCGCGGCATTGATGTCGCCGACGGTTCCCGAAGAACAGTTGTTTGACACCGAAAACGATCCTCACGAGATCAATAATCTGGCGACGTCGAGTGATCCTGAGCATCGGGAAGCACTCATTCAGATGCGCTGCGCACTTTCGGTATGGATGGTCGAGACACAGGATCAGGGCGTCTTCCCAGAGCCCCAAGAAATCGTCGCTCCGTTTGAAAAGGAAATGCATGACTGGTTCGGCACTCCACAGTGGTACAGTAACGAGCACCCAAATTTGCAGGGTGACTAGCCGACTGGTTTCCACCACATTTGCTGAGCCGCGAGTTTGATCTTACGAGGAATCCAACGCATGAATCGGCGCAAGTTCCTGGAATGCGGAATCGCGATTGGTGCGGTCGGCGTGTGTGCTTCACCAGCATTGGGCGGACAGCTCACGGGAAGGATTCGCAAGTCGCTGAAGTATTCGATGATTGACGAACGCCTTCCATTGGTTCAGCAGTTTCAGCTTCTCAAGCGGGCCCAGTTCGACGGCGTCGAGATCAGTCTGCGTAACGGACTGTCGCCCAAGGAGGTCCGCGCCGCGATCGACGCTACTGAGATTGAAGTGCATGGTGTGATCCACGGGGCCGACGACGAATATTCGGCATCGATCGATCTTTGTGAACAGGTGGGCGGAAACACTATTCTTGTCATCGCCCAAGAATTTGAAGAGCTCAGCTATGCAGAGAACTTCGCGCGATCACTCGACATCGTCCGCAGGGCAATTCCACGTGCGGAAAAACAGAATGTTCGCTTGTTGATTGAAAACGTGCGTGCTTCGTTTCTCAAGACCGCTGAAGAAATGGCTCGCTTCATCGATGAATTAGAATCACCCGCGGTCGGTGCGTACTTCGATACCGGCAACACCATCACCTGGACGAGGCAAACGGCCCAGCACTGGGCAAACGTGCTGGGGCATCGGATTGTCAAGGTGGACATCAAGGACAGGGGGCACACGAAATTTGGTGACCCGAAGCTGAAGTCGCAAGCGGCTATTGGTACGAATGGCGGCGAGGTGCATTGGGCCAACGTTCGCAAGGAACTCGCCGACGTCAGCTTCTCGGGCTGGGCATCGGCCGAAGTCAAAGGCGGTGACGCCGAGCGACTGACGGGTATTTCAAAGTGGATGGATCAAGTGCTGGATTTGTGAACGCGAGGAAACGTGATCGTGCGTCTGTTGTTCAGTCCATGTTTCGTCTACATGCAAGAAAGATGATTCGGCATCCATCTTCGGCAAAAAATGATGTGTCGTCGACGACAGCTCTACCGTTTTTGAAACGGTGCCATGCTCAACGATCGCAATCGCTCTGAAACTGAGGTCGTTCAAATTTGATCTCACACGTCAATCGCTTGGTCGAGATCGCCGCTCCCCAGATCTCCGTTTCCAGCTCTCGATAATGTGACTTGAGGAATCCAGTTTGTCGTTCCATTCGTTTCTTGGATCAATCTTCTTCCAGGCTGAGCATCGAATCCAAGAATTTTCGGCCGAGCGATCGGGCATCGGTGGCGTGTTGATCAACCGCGAATCGACCGGCTGCGATTGATCTGGAATATCGTCACCTTTCGCTGAGCCCAACGAATTCAGCGTCACACAACCACGGCGATCAAGAACGAAGTCATCTTCATTTCCTCACTCCAGGATCAAGAACGCGAACTTCTCATGATCGACTACGTTGCTCACTACGAGCGACATGCGTCGTCGACCACGCCGCGACGTTGACTGGGGCGATTCTTTGACTGTGGCGATACGTCGCCGCGATCATACTTTGCGCCGCTGCCCGAAAGGGCCCGTCGCCGCTATTCTTTGGGGCACCGCAGCAAGCCGCCTCTCAACAATCTTAGTGAATCATGGACAAAATCGTTTACTACGACCGATATCGCGACGAGGCGTGCGTTGAAAAAGTTTACGGCGACAAAGCCCTGCGATGGACTTACCAAACGCTTGGCGGACGGATCTCTCTAAACGTGCTGGTGAAACGAGCTTTGTTTTCGCATTGGTATGGATGGAAGATGGATCGCGCTGACACGCGAAAGAAGATCTTGCCTTTCGTTCAAGAATTTGAACTCGACGCGACGGAGTTCGTACGCGACGTCGATGACTTCGCGAACTTCAATGAGTTCTTTTTTCGCGAACTAAAACCGGATGCGCGGCCGATTGACCCGACCGCTTCGTCGGTCGTGTTTCCCGCGGACGGCCGCCATTTATGCGTGCCAGACCTTTCGCGGTGTGACGGACTGTTCGTCAAAGGCGAAATGTTCAACCTCGGCACATTGCTGGATAACCAGAGACTCACAGACCGATACGCGAACGGCAGTCTACTGCTTTCGCGATTGTGTCCGGTCGACTACCACCGTTTCCACTTTCCGGTTGCCGGTGTGCCCGGCGCGACAAGATTGATCAATGGTCCGCTCTACTCGGTGAACCCGATCGCGCTCTGCCAGAACATTCACATCCTGGCAAAAAACAAACGCTGCGTGACCGAAGTACAAACGGAATCGTTTGGAAACGTTTTGATGATCGAAGTCGGCGCGACGTGCGTGGGCAGTATCTGCCAAACGTACGCCGAAGGCGTCATGGCCACCAAAGGAAGCGAAAAGGGATACTTTCGCTTCGGAGGCTCGTCGACGATCATGATCTTTGAATCTGGTCGCATTCAGTTCGACCAAGACCTTGTCGACAATTCACTGCAGCATCGAGAACTGTACGCAAAGGTAGGCGATCACATGGGTACGTCGATCTAAATCGATCGAAGGTCCAAGCGATCGTGTGATGGCCCGCAGTGCAGATCACGTTTAAAAGCTGGGAAGCTCGGATTGTTGTGGATTGCTCGGTAATCCAACGTATTTTAGCAGCCTGTTGAAAAAGGTGATCTGCCCTGTGATGGGCCGCTTCTCACTTTACCAGGTCGACCGCGACAATTTCGTTGTCATTGCGAGCGTAGGCGGTCCGGTTGGCGTAGGCCGGGTGACTCCACACGACGCTGCGTCCGAAACACTCGGCGGTCGGTTCAAGGATGCGGGACCGGCCAAGGTCCTCGTATCCCTTGGCCGTCAAACGTGCCATTTGCAAGTCGCCGGTCTCGCTAAAGATCAAATAGCGATCGGTGTCGGCGATCCGTGTTAGAAACGCGGTACCGTGTTTGATGAAACGTTTCTCGCCCGGCTTGGTGGCTTCGAACGTTTCCCACAAACGCGAACCGTCTTTGCTGTCCACGGCGATCAAACTGCCTTGATCACAATCGGTTCCATAGACGACGCCGTCGGCAAAGATCGGCGTCGCGTTGGCGCTGTGGACGGCTTCTTTGGGTTCGCCTCGCCACAATTCGTTTGCGTCGGGGGAATCGCTGGACAGTTCGATCATCAACGCTTCACTACGAATGCCGCTGGCGTACATCAAGTTGCCGTCCACCATCGGGCGTGAGATCGACATGTCGTACATCGGTGCGATCGGGACGGACCAATAGGATTCGCCGCTTGCCGGATTCAGACTGGACACCGACGTTGGTGTATAGGCGATCAACTGGCGCACGCCACCATGTTGGATGATCGATGGCGGACAGTAACCGGCGGCCGTATCGAGTGCCTTCCACTTCACTTCGCCGGTCAGCTTGTCGAACGCGACGATCCCTTGTCCTTCGCCGCCGACCATCGTGTACAACGAATCGCCGTCGACCAACGGATGGGCCGCGAAGCCCCAGATTGGGACCTCGGCGGAAAAGTCTTCTTTCAAGCTACGTTTCCAAACCAGTTCACCGTCGGTGACTCGCAACGCACGCAGATCCCCTTCGCTGCCAAGGACATACACGTACTCGCCGTCGACCGTGGGAGTACAGCGAGGTCCGGCGGGATACGAAATGCTGTAGGGACAATCGTAGGTGTGTTGCCAAATCGGTTTTCCAGTTTCTTCGTTCAAAGCCGTAAGCCGCTCTCGACCGTCCAAATTGGCTCGCTCGCCTGGATTGTTGAACGCTTCGCCTGCGGTTTTGACGTAGTCAAAAACAAAGACGCGACCGTCGGCGACCGCAGGCCCGGCATACCCGCCCGCGATCGGTGTCCGCCATTTGATTTTCAAACCTTCGGCAGGCACCTCTTCGATGATTCCTGTTTCGCGGTACACTCCATCCCTTGTCGGCCCCATCCATCCCGGCCAATTGTCCGCCAAGGCGTCACCAGCCATGGTTGATAGCAAGCATGTGACATAGAGGGCCGAAACAAATTGGAATCGGTGAAGACGTCGCAAGAGCATGGCAGAGCCGGGTTTGGGGTTTGGTATTGAGGGGCGATTCGATTATAGGGAAAGACGAACGTTTAGATGACCACCGAAGTATCAGATCCGCCTTCCGAGAATTCCTGCGTGCCCAAAACATTGATTTTGATGCGTCACGCCAAAAGCGACTGGGGCGATTCCAGCCTTTCGGATCACGACCGGCCGCTGAATCGTCGCGGACACCGTGATGCGCCCGAGATGGCGAAGTGGCTGACCGGACTGGGTGTCATCCCTGGTCGAGTTCTTTGTTCGTCGGCGCTGCGAACCTGTCAAACGATCCGACTGATGCAAGAACGGTGGCCCGTCGAAACCGATGTCATGACGATGGAATCGTTGTACTTGGCCAGCCCCGAAACCCTCTGGCGTTCCGCGACCAGCAACGGTGGCGACCATGAATGCGTGATGGTGTTGGCCCACAATCCGGGAATCAGCCAATTGACGTCGATGATGGCGGATCGTTCGATCGAGATGCCGACGGCGGCCATTGCAGTGTTTCAATTGAACGTCGACTACTGGAGCGAATTATCGATCGATACGGACACCGATCTAGTTCACTTCATGAGCCCCAAGCAGTTGTAGGCGTTCTAAAAAGGGGTCTGACCCTTTCCGAAACAATCGATGTGGTGCGAGTACGCTTGACTTCAACGAACACCGTTGCGGCTGAGTCGACTCAAATTGGGTCAGACCCCTTTTTAAAACACGGCCTTGAGGGATTTGATGACACCGACGCTCGCATGGATCGCCGCGCTGGCCGTCTTGGCAGGACATTTTGGTTTGATGCTGTCCAGCTATAACCGGATCAACGGATTCGGATGGCCTCGTAAAAATATCAAGCGATGCACCAAGGTGATGTTCGCGTTCACTGTCATAGGACCACCCGTCGCGATCGCCGTTTGGCGAGGATTCTTTGCAGATTGGATTGGTGGAAATGCCGACTTGCGATCGATACCGATTCCGCTGGCGATCTACGCGGGCTTGTGCTTGATGGCATGGCCGCTGCTGGGGATTCCTTGGCTCTATTTTCGCCCAATCCTTGGCATCGAATCCGTCAAGGTCAAACGCCAAATCGAAATCGTTCCGGTGCAACAGATGGTAACGCATCGATTGGCATTGACGGCTAAATGCAAGTTCGAGTCGCGGTTACCGATCAATCAAGTGTTTGAATTGTCGATCGACCAGATCGAGCTGCCCGTCGTCGGTTTGCCGCCGGCGCTTGACGGATATCGGATCGCCCACCTGTCCGACATCCATTTGACCGGCGATATTCATCCGGATTTTGCCGGCTATGTGGTCCAGCGGGCGACCCAGTGGGCCCCGCACCTGATGGCGTTGACCGGCGATATCATTGATAAGCAACCGTGCATCGATTGGCTGGGACAAATCTTCGCACCCGCCCGCGCCCGCGACGGTTGCTACTTTGTTTTGGGCAATCACGACACCCGAATCGCCGACTCATGGCAAACCCGCGAAGCGATGGACCGAGCCGGCTGGACCGATCTGGGCAGCCGCGGACTCTCAAGAAAGCTTGGCGGCGTCGAGGCCCTGATCATTGGCAACGAACATCCGTGGTTCCAGCGTCCGACGATCGATCCGGATTCTGGCGAGCCGTTTCGGTTGCTGCTTAGCCACAGCCCCGATCAATTCGAGTGGGCGCGGCGACACAACGTGACGTTGATGCTGGCCGGCCACACCCACGGCGGACAAGGTCGGCTACCGATCGCGGGGCCGCTGTTGAGCCCCAGCTTCCACGGCAGCCGTTACGCTTCGGGCGACTTTTATCGCGCACCAACAACGATGCACGTCACCCGTGGGTTGGCGGGCACGCACCTGATCCGAATCAATTGCCGCCCCGAGCTTTCGCTGCTGACGCTGCGGGCTGTCCCCAGTCCTCAGCCGGCTTAGACGGGTGCCCGCAAAGAACGCCGAACTTGTGTAGACTCTTGCTCACCTTTTCTATTCTTTCGCAGTCTTAGTGTGCGGCATGGTTTGTTATGCAAAGTTTCATCGCCCGTTCGGGATACTCGCACTGGCCTACTGCACTTTGGTTGGCAACCAAGCATTCGCAGCCGACAGCGAGTCGTACGCGCACAGCGATAGTAACAAACGGTATCTGCACCACATTGATCTTTACGATGTCAACAATCGAAAGATCACCGCCGATTCGGACCAGCCGTATTCGACGCTCAAGACGTGTGGACGCTGCCACGATTATGCAACCATCTCGCACGGATGGCACTTCAATGCATTTACCAGCGATGCGCGGCGGCGGGCAGAAACCGGGGAAGCCGAAGCGACAGCATCCGACGGCCGCCCCGGCGAACCTTGGATCTGGACGGACGCCCGCACGGGGACTCAGTTGCCGCTTTCCTATCGAGATTGGCTGGGCCGCTTCAACCCGACCGATATTGGTTTGTCCACATTTGAAATGACTCGCCAATTCGGCGCACGCATTCCTGGCGGCAACATGGCAACGCCCGCCAAGGAAGCTTCCAAGGATGAAAAAGATGACGGAGTTCAAGAAGATGATGCCAACGATGATTCATCACGATGGGCGCTAACCGGTTCGCTAGAGATCGATTGCATGGCATGTCACGCGACCTCCGGCGTTTACGACTTTGAAGTGCGTCGTGAAACCATCGAAGCCGAAAACTTTGCCTGGGCACCCACGGCCGCTTTGCGCTTGGGCGATGTCGCGGGATCCGTCTCAAGAATCAAAACGGGTTCGGATCCTAGCGACGAAACCGTGCAAGCGAAGCTTCCCAAAGTCAAATACCGCGCTCAAAATTTCGCGCCCGACGGCACGGTCTTTTTCGACTTGGTTCGCGAACCTGAAAACAACGCCTGCTACCAGTGCCACAGCCAACGAACGGTTACCGAAGACGGACTCGAACCGCGATGGATTCACGATGAAGACGTCCACCTTCGCGCGGGAATGAACTGTGTCGATTGCCATCGCAACGGCATCGATCACCAGACCGTCCGCGGCTTCCCCGGCGAACAACACCCCTCGGGGAACGTGGCGACGACACTTAGCTGTGCGGGATGTCACTTGGGCATCGAGCGTGAAGACGATTCCGTGGCCTCCATTTCCTCTCGACCTGGCCGACTCGGATCGCCGCTGCCCAAGCACGAAGGGTTACCTCCGATTCACTTCGAAAAACTGACCTGCACGGCTTGTCACGGTGGGCCCGCGCCGGACCAAGAAGCCGACGGCATTCTGACTTCCCTGTCGCACGGCTTGGGCCAAAAGCTGCATCGCAGCGGTCAAGAGTTGCCGTCCATCCGTGGCCCCTTGTTCGCGCGATCACAAGCCTGGGCCCCACTTGCAAGCGACGAATCCAAGCATGCAAATGAAGCACCCATCACAACCGCCCGCGCGATGTGGCCGGCGTATTGGGGATCCGTGAAGGACGGAGTCGTATCGCCGCTGTCGCCAGAAGCCGTCTACTCGGCGACTCGCAAAGCCTTGCGTGTACGAAAAGATTTCGTCGCTGAGGTATCTGAAAAAGGGCGTGAAACGTTTAACGAGAAAGTCTCTGCCGCGCTGGCAGCGATCGAGAAAGAGTTTTCCGTCGATCGTGCCGTCTACGTCTCGACCGGGACCGCCTACGGGCGAGGCGAACAAGACGATTCGCTGACCGAAGTGGAAGTCAAAAATGTCGATGCGATTGAGATGGTTCAGTGGCCGATGGCTCACAACGTGCGGCCGGCCGGTTGGGCATTGGGGGCAACCGGATGCTTGGAATGCCACGTCGATGACGGACTGATCTTTGCATCAACGGTCACGCCGACGGGCCCGGCACCGGTCGTCGCGTCGCCGATCGCGATGTCGTCGATTCAACAGATATCAGACGACGAACGTTCGCAATGGAACCAACTGTTCGCCGGTCGTGCGATGTTCAAGCTGATGACGGCGGCATCGCTGGCGATGATGGCAATCGCACTGCTAGGGACCTTCATCGCATCCAACCGACCGGCGTCGAAGGAGTCGCTATGAAACTTTCATCGAAGCTGATTTCGTTGATTCGAATCGGATCATTGATCGCCATCATCGTGGCAACGATCGTGCTGGTTGTCACGGCGCTGCCGACGCTGGCGGGCGGCCACCTGGCCGATACCCGGTTGCTAGTACACATGATGGCCAGCGGTGTCGTGGTCGCGTTGCTGCCGGTGTATGCGATCGCGCGGTTGATGCCGTCGTCGCGTGGCACGCTTGATACGTCGGCCCAACGAACGGCGCTGCGATGCTTACTGCTATTCGGATTGCTGACTACCGCAACGATGTTCGTTTGCATGTTGCCAATCGCGTCGACGCACACGATGGAGACGCTCATTGCGCTGCACGGATGGTCGGGCTATGCGTTGGCAGTCGCAACGGTATGGGTCGGTATCATGTCACTGGGCGGCCGACGCAGACTTCCGCTTTAGCGAGGCACGCCGTACCCGATCTGCCACTGAAGAATCGGGCGTTTGAAGTTGCGCACTTTATTTCATTGGACAGTGCCAATGACGCCCATTCGCGGAGATTTTTCGCGTTTTCCTGAGATTTACCGCAAATTTGCTTGCCAGAGCAGGGATAAATGGAGGGCGGATTCGGTTAGCATGCGTTGTTTGGATCGCGAATATCCGGCGTGACCAATAACAGGTACGCCGGGTCAACGCTAGCAACACCGCCGCATCCTTATCTCTCATCGCTTCCGGGTTCGTCTTTTCAATGACATCGCAATCCAGTGAGAGTCTGCAAAGGCTCCGCAGACATGCTCGCGAACGATATTCGCAGCTTGCCGCCAAACTGCCGAAGCTGTTCGCGTCGAAACTTGCCAAGCGGGCATCGTCGCGCGATGCGTTGCGGTCGATGCTGGGATTCGAATCGCTTGAGTCTCGTCAATTGCTGGCGACGATCACGGCGATCAATTCGGGCGACTGGACGGCGGCCAGCACGTGGCAAGGCGGCGTTGTGCCGACGGCTGCCGACCGCGCGATTGTCGCGTCGGGAAAAACGGTCACGCTCAATGGCTTGAACACGACCGTCAAAGAGCTTGTCGTTCACGGGACATTGACCGTTGCCGAAGGCTCGGCCGGTTCGGCGACCCGCTCGCTGACCACCCGCTGGATTCACGTTAACAGCAACGGCACGTTCAGGATTGGCACCCCCACCAATCGGTATGACAACAATGACTTTGTGCTGACCCTGACCGGAACCGATCCGACGGCCGACTTCACCGTCGAGACGGCGATGGGCACCATGTCGATTGCCGATAATGATGGTTTTTTGATGACTGGGATGGGGGGCAGCTTACAGTTCTATGGTGATGAAAAGCTAAGCTTCACCAAGCTGTCCCAAACGGCATTCAAAAATGCGACGACGATCACGGTTGAGGATGTCATCGAACGCAATTTTGATGGTACGACCTCAGCCGCATCGGATGGTTCATTGTCCGGATCGCGCGCATGGGAAGTGGGTGACGAAATTGTGATCGCCAGTTCTTCGTACGACTATGCCGACGAGGACGTGCGAACGATTACTGCGGTCAGCAGTGCTTCGGGCAACCGAACGGTGCTGACGCTGAACGAGCCACTTTCCTATCGCCATTACGGAGCCATCGAGTCGTACAAAGACGGCGAGCTGAGTATCGACATGCGGGCCGAAGTGGCGCTGCTGAATCGATCCATCAGGATTCAGGGCACTCAAGACACCGACAGTAACTTTGGCAATCGCGCGAGATACGGAACGACGTCCGGAAGGAATCTTGGCATTGGTGCGCACGCGATGTTCATGCCCAATTCTGGGTTGATCGCCATTGATTCGGTCCAATTCGACAAGATGGGGCAAACGGGAATTGTCGGACGCTACCCGATTCACTGGCACTTGGGCGCGAATCGCGCCGGCGATCTCCTGCGAAACTCCAGCGTCACCAATTCGAACAACCGTGGCGTGACGGTTCACGGAACACAGGGGCTGTTGATCGAAGGCAATGTGCTGCATGACATTCATGGACACGGAATCTTCATGGAGGACGCTGCCGAATTCAACAACCAATTCCGCAGCAACATCGTGCTTGGCATTCACAAGGTCGGCGGAGGCAGCCTCAACGACCCCTTCATTGTTCCGGGAATCACGCGGGGCTCCAACGGCTTGGTCAACGGTGATGCGGCGAGAAACGGGAACGGCGAGGGGTCGCATGATACGGGGCAACAAGTTTCCACCCGCTTCTTGCATTCGGCGGCTTACTGGATCACCAATCCGAACAATACCTGGGTCGGTAATATTTCGGCAGGATCCGAAGGAACCGGTTTTTGGTTCATTCTGCCCGATCGCGTGATTGGGCTCTCCCGTGACACGGGTCTTTACAATGGTCTGGATCCTAGCACTGCGACACTAGGGATATTCGATAACAACACCTCGCACTCATCCCCGATCGGTCTGACGTTTGATCGCGGATCTGATATCCGGGGTGGCGGCGCCGTGGGTTACACGCCCACGGTTCCGGCGACGTTCAATGCCTTTACCGGCTACAAGCACGATGGCACGGCGGTTTACCATCGCGGGAACAATGTCACCTTTGACGGCAGCATGTTTGCCGATGTCCGAACCGGTTCGTTCAATACATTTTCCCAGATCGAACGCAATATTCTGTTTATCGGTCACAGCAAGGGCAACGCGACATTATCGGCGGAAGTGGGTGGTTATAAGCTGTACGATGGCCCCGGTCAGATTATCGAAGCTCACTTTGCCGGGTTTGCAGAACCCAATGCTTATACGTTTGTGAACACGGGTGGCGCGCACAAGCACGCGATGACGCGAGCCTCGGGTATCACGTTCGAAAACGACGGAACCACTGGCCATGTCGCGGTCGGGATTGTTCAAGACTTTGTCAACAAATCGCCCGCCAATGCGGCGGGGCGTCCGGATGCGTTGTCGGGAATTGTGTTGGACGTTGACGGTTCATTGACGGGGCCATTTGGCGGTGGCCCTGGTTATGTGCTGACGCCCAAAATTGACTTCTATCGCGATTCGACGGATATCACTCCGGCCGGTTGGGACGCCTACATCAGCAACGATCGATTCGGCTATCTGAGGCTTGATACCGTCAGTGGTGCTGGCAATTTTCCATACTTTGATGTTTTCAACGGCGACGGACATCGGTTTCGTGTCAATCGTCGCAATATCACCGAGCAACGTCTTTATACGAAATTGAATGCGGGCGATTACACGTTCGAGTTCACGGAGCCGGTGCCTGACGACGGGTTCAGATTTACAATGCGTGTCATGCGCGGTTCAGAACCGGGCGACTACTCGATCTATCGTTTCAAGGGTGTGGGAACGAATTACAAGCCGACCTCCGGGACCGAGACAACCTCCCTGACATCGCTTCGCGCTCAAACATCGAATGCCTATTTCCGCGACCCGGCCGACGGTGATTTGTGGATGAAAGTCTTTCAATCGGGGACGTTGATCAGTGTCCGGCCCGCGGATGTCCTGCAGCCGACGACGCCCGAGATTACGGGCTTGGTGCTTGTTGATGCTAATAGTGACGAGGATCTTTCGGCGTTGGCCAATGGTACGGTGGTCAATCTGACCGCCTTGCCGTCGAAGGATCTGAATGTTCGCGCGGCGACCAATTCCAATACCGCCAGTGTCGGCTTTGATTTGACTGGGCCGTCTCCCTTTACCAAAACCGAAAGCGTGGAACCCTACGCTCTTTTCGGAGATGCCGACGGGGATTTCCAATCGGAACCTTTGTTGCCCGGTTCCTACACGCTGGTGGTGACGCCATTTTCCGGCGCCGGCCTGTCCGGTACCGCGGGCACTGCAGTGACGATCAACTTTACCGTCATTGAGCCGGCTCAAATGCCGTTCGTCAATCAGACCGTGCAAGACGGAACGACCGTCCTGGCCGAAGAGTTTGATACGGGCGGTCAAGGCGTCGCCTATTTTGACACCAGCACTGGCAACTCGGGTTCGGGCAATACCGCACGTCGCACCGAAGATGTTGATCTCAATGGTGGCAGTATCCTTGTCAGCAGCGTGGTCGATGGGGAATGGCTGGAATTCACTCGCGATGTGGTTCCGGGCGTGTATGACATTAACGTCAATGTCAACCCGTTTTCTCTGCAAGATCCCGCAAAAGGCGTTCGCGTGCTGATTGCCGAGAATGTGTTTTCCACTTCGTTCACCGAACTTGGGTTTGTTGAGATTCCTGATGCAGCCACCGTGGGAACCAGTTTCGCGATCACGGGAGTTGATCTGACGGCATGGGGTGGTTCCGATCGGGTTTTCCGCATCGAATTCTTTGCGGCAAATCGAGACATCGTCGTCGCACCCGTTGGCGCGGTGTTGGCGGATGCCAGTCCGACGGGTTCGACAACCGGTTGGTATCTTGATTACGGAGCCAACGGAGAAAACTGGTTCAACGGATCCGGCTTATCGGATACGACGGTGAATGAATCTGATGTGCTCGTGCCTACCGTGTGGCCACAGCATCTTGCCGGCAACAGCAGTGGTCGAGTGGCACGCATTCGAAATGCCGCCGAGCAGAGTACGCTCACTTTCGATCTGGGCGGACGGTACGACATCAGTGGCATGGCGTTGTGGAACAGCACCGAAACTGGACAGACGGATCGAGGCTTCGAGAATACGCTGTTGTCCTATTCAACCGATGGCGGACTGACGTTCAGCGGAAGCGACTTGCTGACCTGGACACAGCTCTCTGATTCTACGGATCCGTTCGGGCCAGAGATTCGCATGCTTCCCGGCGTTGTTGCCGGAATCACGCACATCCGCATGGTCGTCGACAACTTCTCCCCTGCGGGATCCGACAGAATCGTGATGGCATCCGAACTTCGATTCATCGGCAAAGGGAATCCCGCGGTGGGTTCCAACTTGGCTCTGAATTTTGACACGCTGTCGTTTTCAGCGGTTGCCATGCCAGCGAGCGTCGTCAATCGCGGTGTCGCTTACCGCGGCGCCGGGGCGACTTATGGCGAAGGCATGATCGACCCCAACAAGTCGGCGCTGCGCGGGCTTGGTGCGTCGGCATCGATGGCGAACTACACCAATTACTCACAGGGACTCAACCGAGTCATCGTCGACATCGACAACCTGCCCGCGACAACGTTGACGCAACCCGATTTCGAATTCCGCGTCGGTAATACCGAGGAGCTCGCAAAACATGTAGAGAAGCCGGAAATCACTTCGCCCGCTACTCGGAATCCGAATCTTCGCGACTGAAACTCGTAAGCTCACCCCGAGGAAATCGCACTCGGAGTGATTTCCGGACAGACACTAGCTAGCAAAAAAAATCCGAGTCGCTTTTTCAAGCGACCCGGATTTTCAAGTTCCGTTTTCGTTCCTTGCACGCGACAGGGCGTGATCGTCAGGGAAATTCGACTAGCGCGATGGCGAAGCCGGGATGCCAGGGCTGCTATCGTCGCCGTTGGAGATTCCAACAGCCAATGCTGCTGCACCGAGGCCGAGGCTCAGCATTCCGCCGCCGCCTTGCAGAAGTCCGCCGCCGCCGCCACCACCGCCAGAGAATCCTCCTCCGCCGCCGCCGCCGAAGCTGCCGCCCGAGTATCCGCTGCTGATTGTGGACGATCCGATCACTTGTTCACCGATGACGGTGTCGCTGATGATGGAGCCGCCCATTGGGGCTGCATCCAAAACGCTGCCACCGCAATCGGCACAGTTTTGCATGACCAAGTCGGTGCCGGTCAGTCCCAGGGTTTTGCCCAATTGGTTACGAACCTTAATCGCGTTTTCCCGCAATTCGGTCAGTTCTTCGGCGTTCGCGGGTTCCGTTGCCAGTTCGGCATCGATCGCGGAGATCAACTTGTTGACGCGAACCAACATGGCGGGATTCGCCAAGCTTGCCGCTGCATCAGCGCGAATCGCGTGGAGGGTGTCACTGAAGTTTTCGACCAACTCGACGCGAGTCGGTTCGATCGAAAGTGCGGTCAGTTCTTCGGCAGTTGCCTGAGTCGAACTTGTCGCCAGAGTGAAAGACAACGCCAGAGCGCCGCCGATGGTTTTTAGGTTTTTCATTACGAGATGTCTCGAGCGGAGGAATTTAACGGTTTCACTAGTTTGGTTCGAACTTGAACCATTTCCAGTCTTTAGATAGCAAAGTGTCAGTTTTTTTCGGGCTCAGTACGCCCCACGGCGGGTTAGGACGATTACAGGGGTTTTAATCAATATCCAGGCATCCAACCAAAGCGACCAGTTGGCGGCGTAGGAATGGACTAAGAAAACACGAGTCTCGTAGCTGGTGTCATTACGGCCGGAAACCTGCCATAAACCGGTGATCCCGGGCAGCATCTGTGTGTATTCGTAGTAGTGCTTTTGGTACCGAACGACTTCATAGTCCGCGATCGGGCGGGGGCCGATCAGGCTCATTTGCCCCAAAAATACGTTCCAAAGCTGTGGCAGCTCGTCCAGACTCCAACGCCGAATCAGGTTTCCGACGCCAGGAATGACTCGCGGATCGTCTTTCAGTTTTGTGTCCCGATCCCATTCAGCGCGAGCCACGGGGTCGCTTTCGAGTTTCTCCTGAAGCATCTTGTTCGCGTCGACGAACATCGACCGAAACTTCCAACATCGATACGTCTTTCCGTGCTGGCCGATTCGCTCGGGGCCGTAAAACACGGGTCCAGGCGACTTTCGCTTGATCGCGATCGCGATGATCGCCATTGGAATCGCCAGCACGATCAGTGCCGGAATGCAAATCACCAGATCAAGCGTCCGCTTGCAAAGTCGCGGAATCAATCGCAAGAACGGCATGCTCGACCGGGTCGTATAGATCTCGAACAGCGGGTTTTCGTCTTCACACGATACCGAGTCACCGACGCTGATCAGCATTGGAAACTGAAACACCAATCGCCCGGCCAGGTCGACACAGGATCGCGATGCAATCGCCACCACGGGTGCGTTCTTCAGACTCGCAACTCGGCAAGCCTCATCGGTCTCGCGATGGTCGCCGGGATTTTCGATCGACGACCGCACGTCCGAAATCGTTGGGTTGTTCGCCACGGATTCGCTGACGTCGACGGATCCGACAATCACCAAGCCAGATGAACTTCGCGACATCATTCGGGATCTCAGTCGTTCGCAGTCGTGCTGCAGACCGATCAAAACCGTCCGCACGCCCCACCACGATGTTCGCGACAACCAGTGACGAGCGAGGTATCGAGCGATCGGCAGAGTGGCCGCCACCACCAGTCCGGTGCAAGCGAACGAGACAAATTCGATCCGAGGCAACTCGCCGAAGATCAAGTTCATGCCCGACAAAAACAGGACGGCAAGGATGGTTGATCGAACGATGCCGCGTAATTCGTGAACCGGGCTGATTCCTGCGCCGGGATAAAGCTGGTGCAGCGATATCAAACCGAGCTGCAGCATCAGCATCGCCGGCAGTTGGCGCCATACGCCCGGATTCAACGGCAATCCCTGCGCCAGGTTGACCAGGTACGAAACGCCGATCAACGACGTTGCCGTGACGAAAAGATCGACGATCGCCAAAGGCAAACCTGTGGCGAACGACTGGACCATGAACGAACGAGTCAAGCCATGGTGCAATTTCGTGGCCGTGTGCTTGGCCATCACCACATCGGCCGACTCCAAGGTGTCGCCGACTTTTGATTCCAGCTTGTCGCTGGATCTTCGTTGCTGAAGATTGTCGATCGGATGCACAGACGTCACCGCCGTCGTTTCAACGGGTTCCAGGTGGGTCGGCGACAGAGCTGCAAGTGGAAGGACCACAGTTGTACGTCTGACTTTCGGATCGGAGTGTTTGGGCATCAAAGCGACTCGGTACACCTGGGTATCATGGTGCGGTGACGAAAGTCGGCTTGGGTTGGGCGACGGACCCTCGAAGGGACGGGCGATTGCCGTCTTCGAGGAAGGTCGCACTACAACCGTCCAACAAAACTGGGGGTGTGAGGCGGGAAACTTCATTTTTTTGGCCCACAATGCGCGCTCCAGTCTAATTCAATGCTTTCAATTGATAGATCCAGCACGACCGATTCGCGGAATTTTTCGCACATGACGAGCCAACCGACGTGGACCCGCGACTCCGTTCGCGGGACGTCAGCTGCGAAGCAGCCTCAAAGCAGGAAGTACGCCCTGCGAGCGGAGTCGCAGTGCCACGTAGGGTTACCCGAGGAAGCTTGGACGCCGACTGACGCCGACTGACGCCGACTAGCTACGCTGGGGGATCCGTGTCGATCGATCTCTCATACCGCTACAATGCGACCGCGCTGCCCCGAAACCGGCGATTGCCCGCCGTTCTGGACGTGCACTGGCCATGGTCGCATGGTCCAAATAAGCCCATTTTCTCTCCAAGGACGACCCCGACGCGATGAGTACCGCCGCCCCTGCCAAGCTGCCCGCACGAAGTGAAGTTCCGGCCCAAGATTGTTGGGACCTTTCCAGCCTGTTTACCGGCGACGAGGGATGGGAGAGCGATTTCAATCTCTTGGAGTCAAAGATTCCCAGGTTCGAAACGTTCCGTGGCCGACTGGGCGAATCGGCGGCGACGTTAGCCGAGGCACTGAATTTCGACAACGAATTCGACCTGATCGCCGAACGGCTTGGCACTTATGCGTTCCTGAAGACGACCGAGGACCAGGGTGACAGCAAGTACCAGGGCATGAAGTCGCGGTTCCAAAACTTGGCCGTCCGGGCCGGACAAGCCGCCAGCTACATGCGCCCCGAACTGCTTGCCCTCGACGCCGCGGCGATGGCGACGTTGATCGAAGACCCGGCCGTCGCGCCGTTCAAACTGCAATTGGAACGCCTGGTCCGGTTCCGACCTCACACGCTTACCGATAACGAAGAACGCTTGTTAGCGATGCAAGGCGAAATGGCCTCGGCCGCCGGCAATGCCTTTCGCCAACTCAACGATGCCGATTTACGTTTCGGCGAAATTGAAGATCACAAAGGTCGAACCGTCGAACTGTCGCACGCCACGTTCGGCCAGTTGCTGATCAGCCCCGAACGCAAGGTCCGTTGTGGTGCGTTTCATCAGTACTACAAGCAATTCGCCGAACACGAAAACACATTCGCCGCGACGTTGTGCGGATCGGTTCAGCGAGACGTCTACTATGCCAAGGCAAGAAACTACGACAGCAGCCTGCAATCCGCGTTGTTCCCCGACAACGTTCCCGTCGACGTGTACGACAACTTGATTTCGGCAGTCCGCGGTTCACTGCCGGCCGTCCATCACTACTTGGACGTTCGCCGCCGCAAGATGGGTCTTAAAGACATCCATCACTACGACACGTACGTGCCGATCCTGTCGAACATTGAAAAGCACCACACTTGGGACCAAGCAGTCGATGTCGTCCTTGAATCACTAAAACCACTCGGTGAAGAATACACGACCACCCTGGCAAAGGGACTTCGCGGACGCTGGTCGGATCGCTATCCCAATCGCGGCAAGCAATCCGGTGCATTCAGTTGTGGTTCGTTCGCGGGCGATCCCTACATCCTGATGAATTTTAAGCCGGAAGTGCTTAACGACGTATTCACGTTGACGCACGAAGCCGGTCACTCGATGCACAGTTGGTATTCGTCGCGAAATCAACCGTTCCAGTACTACAACTACACGATCTTTGTCGCCGAAGTCGCCAGCACGTTCAACGAACAATTGTTGACCGACCACTTGATCAAGAACGCAGCCGACGACAACGAACGGGCGTACTTGATTAACAATGAACTGGACAGCATCCGAGCCACGGTGGTTCGACAAACCATGTTCGCCGAATTCGAAAAGAAGACGCACGAAATGGCCGAAGCGGGCGAACCGCTGACCGTCGCCTCGTTCCGCGCCGCTTACCGCGAATTGCTTGAGGCCTACTTCGGTCCCGACTTTGTCATCGACAAAGAATTGGAACTGGAGTGCTTCCGCATTCCACACTTCTATCGCGCTTTCTATGTTTACAAGTATGCGACGGGCCTGAGCGCCGCGGTCGCCCTTTCACGACGGGTCTTGGAAGGCGGTCCGGCGGAACTGAGCGACTACCTGTCGTTCTTGAAGGGCGGTTGCAGCAAAGATCCGCTCGATCTGCTGCGCGACGCCGGCGTCGATATGACCAGCCCCGAACCGGTCGCAAAAACGCTGGAACACTTCCGAACCTTGACCGAAGAACTCGACCAATTGCTGTAACCCCTCAGCGAATCGACAAGACTTCGATCGTCGCGGCGGCCAAAATCTTGGCCCGCCGCGATCCGGTTCTCGCCGACGTACTTGAACGACTCGGGCCACCGCCGATCTGGAAACGGCCCGCCACGTTCGCAACTCTCGTGCGAATCATCTTGGAACAACAAGTCTCGTTGGCGTCGGCCAAGAGCACTTTCGATCGGCTGGCGGCCGCTTGCGATGGCAGCGTTACGGCATCGCGAGTCCAAGAGCTGGGCTATGACGACCTGCGATCGATCGGCTTCAGTCGACAAAAGGCACGCTATGCGATCGCCCTGGCCGATGACGTGATCGCCACACGCATCCGCCTGAGATCGCTGCGTCACGCAACTGACGACGAAGTTCGCCAAGCCATCACGGCGCGACTCGGACTGGGGGACTGGTCCGCCGATGTTTTCATGATGATGGCGTTGGGCCGCCCCGACATTCTGCCGATCGGGGATCTCGCGCTCGTCAAGGGAATCGCGGAACTGGACGGCATCGATTACCCGGACAAGTCTTCGATCATCCGCCGCGCCGAACCATGGCAACCGTACCGAAGCGTTGCGACTCGAATGGTGTGGCAAAACTATCTCGACCGCCGCAAACCCTAGCCGATGGAATCAGCCCCACAGTGGCGCGAAGCAGTTTTTGGAAGGCCATCAGAATTCGCGGACCAATACTGTAAGCAAGGCAAAGACCGGCCATCCATCGCCATTTCAGATGGGAACCGACCAGAAATGTTGCCGCCCCAACAAAATGTCGCTAACATCGAAGTTCAGTATGCAACACCTCAAACACACCCTTTCGGTAGGGTGTGTCGCATAGATTCATGTTAGGCGACCTCAGGTATTCGTGAATCGACGCTCTCCATCTGCTGCCGAACTCACATCCATGGTGCGCGTAGCGCTCTGGCGGGACTGGGACCCAATCGGCGTCAACGATTGCCCTGAGGCCCAAGACGAATACGACTCGTACGTTGGCGGCGTCTGCTCGTTGCTTCTGTCTGGCGCTGACGGCTACAAACTTCGGCAACGCCTTGCTCACATCGAGACTGTTGGCATGGGGCTGTCGTCACCATGCTCGCATCTGGACGACGTGGTCCGCAAACTCCTCGCGATGGTTGGCCGTTAACGCGGGCCAACGGTCGCGTAACATGGTTTTTACGCTAGGCCTTCGGCACACCTTCGTTGGTAGGCAACGGGCGTTGGCGTTGGTACAATCTCTCGTGATTCAAACTCCACCGCTTCGTTTGGGGCGGTGTCGTAAAAACCTTCCGTTGTGCGGCAACAATCAAACGAAATGGACGCTGAAAAACTCCGCGAGGGCATCATCTTTCGCATCGCCTACGTTGATGACCCTACGTCAACCAGCTTCAGCACCGCGCGTGACATACACTTTCGCACCGATGGTGGCGTTATGCTATATCCTGAGGCTGCGATCTCGCTTTGGCAGCGGATTGCGGCGCTTCCGACTGCGGAACAGATGCGATGTCACACGCCACACTATGCAATCCATCTCAACTTCGGCGCTGGCGTCTTCTACACGGCTGCGATCTGCTTTGAATGCAACAACATTTCCGTTTCGTCCAGTGGTGACTACTCGTGGCAGACATTCGACGGCCAATCGGAGGCTGCCCAGTCGATTCTCGCCGAATTCAAGGCTCGCGTCCCCGATGACGACACCGAAACCTAGCTCGGTTGCCGCACAACATGGTTTTTACGCTAGGCCTGCGGCACACCGCTGTCGTTTGTTCAAGCCGCCCTCCGTTGGTACAATTTCTGGTAGTTCAGACATCGTTCGCTTCGTTTAGGGCGGTGTCGTAAAAACCTTCCGTTGTCGGGACGAGACCAATGACACGCGAGCAGTTCATCGCTGAATACGCTGCGGGCCGTCGCGACTTCACCAAGCTTGACATTGGTGACCGCATCGACCTATCGGACGTCAACTTGTCCGGCGCGGACTTCTCGGAATGCTGGCTCGAAGCGTCTTTCGACAATGCCGATCTCAGCAACGCTCGGCTTACGAAGGCGAACCTCAAATGCTCCTCGTTCGTCAATGCAAAACTGACCGGTGCCGACTTCCGTGGCTCCGCTCTCTGCGCTGCTGACTTCACGGGGGCCGTATTTGATGGTGCAATGTTCGAGGATGCATACATGTACGGCTACACGTTCGCCAAGGACGAGCAGCCAGTGGCCTGACTGAAATGGACACCGTTTCGGCACTCCATCGCCCGACAACATGGTTTTTACGCTAGGCCTTCGGCACACCTTCGCTCGTTTGGCAACGGGCGCTGGCATTGGTACAATTTCTTGTGATTCAAACTCCACCGCTTCGTTTAGGGCGGTGTCGTAAAAACCTTCCGTTAGCGGCCACTACCTAAATGGCAGATTTGACCTTTGATGGTGCCGTTGAGCACTCGAACTTGCCAACCGCTCGCGGACTCTCGCTGGACGTCGCATTCATTCGCGTCCCGACTGCTGACACGCCACCGCCGTTTGATGGCGACCCGCCCGGCGACGCAGTCACCGATTGCCACACGGTGTACAAGCACGTCGACCTAGATGCGGACTCCATCGACATTCCGGACTTGATCCCGTTTTCGATCGCACGTGAACCCGGCATCTACTATCTCCAACTCCGCGCCATGTTGTACCGTTTTCACAACGGCAAACACTTCGCTCAGGCCGAACAGTTCTTCTTCACCCAGCGACCACTCGAAATCTCCCCTGAATTGCCCTCGGTAACTTTACCCATGGAATGGCCCGATATCCCACTCGAAGACTTAGGCGTTTATGGCACGGTCAAGCCAAAACGCAAGTTGCCGTGGCCGCTAACATGGTTTTTACGCTAGGCCTACGGCACACCTTGGCTCTTTGGCAACGGGCCACGGCATTGGTACAATCTCACGTAGTTCAGACATCGCGCGCTTCGTTCAGGGCGGTGTCGTAAAAACCTTCCGTTAGACGACCTAGATTTCACTGATGGCTGCGTCTATTTCGATCTCCGCCGATGTCGATGCTGTTGTTCGCGCCGCGTTCTCCCATGACGCCAGTGGCCACGTCCTGTTCGGTTTCGCTGGCCGCACCGCTGACCCCGCCGCGTTGGATGCTGCTGTTGCCGCGCCGGTCGTGATTCGCGACTACTTGATGGAGCGCGGCATCAAATACACGGTTCAACTTATGGCTGATGGCACTGCCACAACACTAATGATTGATGATGTACCCGATGATCGCGTTGATTCCGTTGTTTGGTTCGCTCGCAAACATCTCCTTGCGGCCGGATTGGTGTTGGCCGACTCTACTGGCGATTCAACGGTCGTCTAACATTGTTTTTACGCTGAGGCCTTCGGCACACCTTCCATGTTTGGCCACGCGGGCGGGCTTTGGTACAATCTCCGTAATTCAGACGTCGCTCGCTTCGTTCAGGGCGGTGTCGTAAAAACCTTCCGTTGGGCGACCAAGCATAACACGATGCGAGTTTACGCCGCCTCTGTCTGGCTGCGTTGCAGTCTCGTAACGTGTAGTAGATAGAGGTGCTCAGCAGTTTCACCACCGTCAGTGGAAACGTATATCCAGTGTTTCATCAACAGGGCGTTTTCAGGATGCTTCACAGTGATGTGCGTGCCATCGCTCATCACAATCGTGAAGGGAACGAACGGCTTCGTTTTCAACATCTTCTTTAGTTCTTCTTGCATGGTCAATCCAGAAGGATTCGGTCGCACAACATGGTTTTTACGCTGAGGCCCTTCGGGCACACCTTCGACGTAGTGCCAACCTCGCTTTCATTATACAATCTAGTCTAATTCAAGCCACCTCTCCTTCGTTTGGTGCGGTATCGTAAAAACCTTCCGTTGGGCGGCACCGCTCGAAAGGCAAAACGCAATGTCACTTCAAGATCTCGAAAACACTATCGCAAAGCTGCCGCCAGATGAACTCGCGAAGTTTCGCGCGTGGTTTCTGGACTTTGACGCCGCACAGTTTGACAAACGCATCGAAACTGACGCACGTGATGGACGATTGGACGCACTTGCTGACTCAGCGCTTCGCGATCACGCGGCTGGCAAATCCACGCCGCTATGAGTCATTCCGCAAGCCCCGCTTTCGGGGAGTTCTACAAACAACTTCCAGATACCATCCGTGCTTTGGCCGACAAGAATTTCTTACTGCTCAAGGATGACCCGAGTCACCCTTCTCTTCACTTCAAGAAGGTCGGTCGCTATCGGTCTGCTCGCGTGGGCCGCGACTTCCGTGCGCTCGCGGTCGAGACCGATGACGGATTGTTGTGGTTTTGGATTGGCAATCATGCCGAATACGATCGCTTGATCGGCGCGTAGGTGCCGCCCAACATGGTTTTTACGCTAGGCCTTCGGCATCCTTGCCGCTTCAGCGAATGTGGATGGACGCTCGTTCCTCGAATTGCAGACTCAAGACATGACCACGCGGCCGACCTTTCATTCCGCGTCACCGTACAAGGATGACGTTCTTTCGCTTCCTTTGACCGACCTCGGTGAAAAATTCAACGTATTCTTTGTCGTTGCTCCCGATGGCCTTTGCTTTTACTTCAACCAGCCAATTGCCGGCTAAACGCATCGAGCGACGCCCCTTACCGACGGGATTGCAATCGCTACTTCGCATACATCGCAGCCATGTGAAACGCGGGATAGTCGTCGCGCGACCTGATGTTTCGCCAGTCGCTGTGACACAGCATTCTCCCTCATGGGTGTCATTGGCGGGCAATCTGTCACGATGGTTTGCCCGCGAATCACGCCAAGGGCCGCGAATGTTCTGACTCGGTTCGCGGCCGGAATTTACACTTTGAATCACGCGAAGCCTGATTCTCTTGCCTCAATCGCGGGTTTTGATAGCAATTTCTAAGACTCGTCGCGGACCCGCAATCACGTTCAAATCTGGCTGGCCTCGGTATCGATGCTTCGGTACAAGTCGGGCTGCCCTTTTAAATACGGATCAGGCGAGTCGATGAAAAACTTTGGACGTGTTCTTGCGATGGCGGCGAAACGACGGTGGTCGTTGGTCGGTATTTTGGCAACATCGTTGTTGGTCGCCGTGCTTTGGGGAGCCAACATCGGTGCGATCTATCCGCTTGTCGAAGTCGTTTTCGAAGGCAAATCGTTCCCGACCTACACCGCTGAAAAGATTGCGAGCGCCAACGAACAAATCGAAGCGTTCGACGACGAAATCGTGCTGCTGGATGAACAGATCGCAAGCGCCGAAGCTGACAAGTCTTCACCGCTGATTGTTCGCCGCGACACCGCCGAAGCCAAGCGGAAAGCGACTGCCGATGGCGTCTATTACCTGGCGAAATTCAAGCCCACCATCGATCGTTACGCGCCGCGCGGTCCCTATCAAACACTTTTGCTGGTGATGGGGTTTCTGATCATCGGGACGTTGGTGAAGCTGACCGCTTTGTCGGTGAACCTGATGTTGGTTCAGTTCGTTGCCGAGAAAGTTTCCCTTGAATTGCGCGCGGTGTTTTTCCGCAAGGCGCTCCATCTCGATCTCGATTCGTTCGGCGAAAACGGTTCAGCCGATTTGACGTCGCGTTTGACCAATGATATCTCCAACGTGACCGCCGGTTTGACCGTCTTGCTGGGACGACTGATTCGCGAACCGTTGAAGATGGCCGTCTGCTTCGCGGGCGCCATGTATGTTTGCCCGCGTCTGTTGCTGCTAGTTATGGTGGTGACACCCGTGGTAGCGCTAGTGATGAACTACCTGAGCAAAGCGATTCGGCGAGCAAGTCGAAAGTTGATGGAAGAAATGAGCACGCTGTACGGCATGCTGAACGATTCGTTTTCAGGCATCCGCGTGGTCAAAGCGTTTACGACCCAAGGTTTTGAACGGGCGCGGTTCAACAAAGCAACGCAATCGTTGTATCGCAAATCGATGAAGATGGCGTTCTACAACACGTTGGCCCGAAGCAGCAGCGAGATGCTAGGAATCTGTACGGTCTCGCTAGCGATTTTGGCGGGCGGCTATCTGGTCGTGAATCAACAAACGCATCTGCTTGGCATTCGCATGACGACCAATCCGCTAAGCGTTGGCGAAGTGCTGACGTTCTTTGCGATGTTGATCGGGGCTTCGGACCCGGCGAAGAAGCTTTCCGACGTATGGAGCGGACTGCAACGCGGCATCGCGGCGACCGACCGAGTGTTCACCGTCATCGACAAGGAAGTTCGGGTCAAAGAACCCACATCCGCTCGCGAGCCAATGCGACCGCACGGAAAGATCGTGTTCGAAAACATCGCTTACCAATACCCCTCGGGCCCGATCGTGCTGCGCGGTATCGACTTGACGATTCGGCATGGCGAAACAATTGCAGTCGTCGGTCCCAACGGCAGCGGAAAGAGCACGATCGTCAATCTTTTGTGCCGTTTCGACGACCCACAATCGGGAACCGTATTCATGGACGACGTTCCGCTGGACCAAATGCGGACTCGCGATCTTCGCAAACGCATTGCGTTGGTGACGCAGCGGACGGTGTTGTTCGACGATACGATCGAGAACAACATTCGGTACGGATGCCCCGGCGCCGACGCGCACGCGGTGGTTCGGGCCGCGAAGTTGGCGTTCGCAGACGACTTTATCCATCGCAAAATGCCGGACGGATACCAAACCGTATTGGGTGCCGGCGGAATGCGGCTCTCGGGAGGTCAGATGCAGCGGATCGCGCTGGCTCGAGCGTTCTTGCGCGACCCCGACATTTTGATTCTGGACGAAGCCACTAGCCAGATCGATTTAGAATCCGAGCAACTGATTCACCAAGCGCTTGCGAAGTTCTTGATCGACCGAACCGGCGTCATGATCACTCACCGACCGACCAGCCTAGCGATGGCTGATCGGATCGTGGTTATCGATGGCGGCCTTGTTGCCGATGAAGGACAACATGGCGACGTACTGAAGCGAAACCGCTTCTATCAAAGCCTCTGCGGAACCGAGTTCCGCAAGAGCGCTTGACCGACGTAAGAACGTCGGGAGCAATTGCTTTCGTGCCGTTCTATTGCATTCTAGGCAGCACGACGTGAAACGTCGAACGACCGCTCCGGCATCCGGTGAATCATCGCGGCCCCGCCGTCGTCAGACGCGACCACGTCCTGCGGACGCAGCGATTTCGTGATGCTGGCTTCCGACAGGGGTGCAAACACTTGACCGATCGATTCGGCAAACATAGACGGGCGAAACCCGTTGGCGATCGTAGCAATCATCGATGCCTTGCAAGCCTTGGACCAACCGCCGGTTTGGAAGCTGCTACGGATCGCCCGCAAACGGGTCCCACGCGACCATGACGATTCATCGCCGTTGATTGAGTCGTGGTCGCTGATGACGTTGCTTTCATCGGCCAGCACACAACGCCAACCGGCGTCACGTGACATCCATTCGTAGGCGTAGCAGGCTTCGAGTTCATCGCGAAGGTCACACGACTTGCCCAAAGAACGCAGCAGATCGCGGCGCCAAAAAGACGCGGTCAAATAGGCGCCGATGTTCTTTCGCCCGGCCGAGACCTTTCGTTTGCCTGACGCATTGGCTTTGCAAAGTCGGTCGGCGGAATCGTGCCATCCGGCGCCCAAAATGACTTGATCAAGGCCGCTGCGGATGACGGGCGCGACAACGCCTGCGTCGTGATGTTCAAACTTTTCGAGCGCTGAGTCCGCCCAACCGTCTGTCGCACGTAATCCGTCCGCCAAGACGTGTACGAATCTGCCGTGCGCCGCCGTTGCTCCGGCCGATACGGCATCGACCAAGTCGTTCGATGCTGCCGTTACGAAACGGACTTCACCTGCCAACGAGAAAGGGTCGTCATAGTCGCCGTCATGGCAAACGATGACTTCGCTGCCGTCGGGCTGATTCTCTAGCACGCTGACCAGCGTCGCTTCGAATGCCGCAGCGTCGCAACCAACGGGAACGACAATCGACAATCGCGGGATCGGAGGGTATTTCGTCACCAAAACCATCCACAAGAAGAGGCTGAACTGTTTTCTTCGTCTGTTTCGCCGAGCTTTACGTCGAGCAATACGACGTCGAGGTTAGTTTTCGGATTCGGCAGGGTATGGAATTTAACCCTTCGGTGCCCGCGAATAGGAAAGGTACGAAGTTTGGACAGGTCCCTTTGAATCCGTTCGCTAATCGGCACAATTTGACGCTCAGACAGTTTCACGGGTCGCCTCAAAACAGCCGCAAAGGAATTCGGCAAGGCCATATTGCCGCAAGGACGCCTGACCTACCATGTCGGCGGCACCCTTTGAGCCATCGATTCCCATTTCAAGAGCCTGATCATGCACACACGTCCGCTTGGCACCGACGGGCCACAAGTTTCCGAAATTGGGTTCGGTGCTTGGGCCATCGGCGGGGGTTGGGGCGATCAAGATGACACAACGTCGATCCGAGCTCTCAACACAGCGATCGATCGCGGCGTCAACTTCATTGATACGGCGGCGGGTTACGGTGACGGACACAGCGAGCGACTGATCGCCGAAGTCATCAAGACGCGAAAAGAGTCCGTGATGGTCGCCACCAAAACGCCGCCGGCACCGGGACCTTGGCCGCCCAGCCCGTATTGTCGGTGGCAAGATCGCTATTCGGCCGCTTATCTCCGTGACAACATCCATCAACGGCTGACCAATCTAGGGACGGATCGTTTGGATCTTTTGCAACTTCATACATGGACGCGTGCCTGGAACGATGATCCGCAACCGCTGTTGGTTCTTCGTCAAATGCGAGAGGAAGGCAAGATCGGACTGATCGGCGTCAGCACGCCCGAGCAGGATCAATCCAGTGTCATCCAATTGATGCGTGACGGATTGGTCGACGTGATTCAAATCATCTACAACCTGTTCCAGCAGGAACCCGTGGCGCAAATCTTGCCCGTTGCGGCCGAAACGGGAACCGGCGTGATTGTCCGCGTCGCCCTCGATGAAGGCGCGTTAGCGGGTAAGTATGCGGCCGACCATGTCTTCCCCGAGGACGATTTTCGCAGCCGCTATTTCGCGGGTGATCGCATGCGGCGAACCGTGGATCGCGTCGACAAGATTCGCGAAGACGCAAAGACATTCGGAATCGACCAAGAGTATTCGCTGGCCGACGTCGCGCTCAAGTTCGCTTTGGCTCGCCCGGAAGTCAGCACCGTGATCGCCGGCATGCGATCGGTCGCCCAAGTCGAACAAAACACACGAACCAGCCGACTGCGTGATCTGTCCGAAGACATGTTGTTGCAGTTGCGTCGACACCATTGGCACCGTGGCGTCTGGTACAGCGGCAAGGATTGATGACGGTACGCTTTCCGCAAAACCATGGGTGTCGAACACGTCGGAAGAACGATAGGTGGACACCATTGCCGCAACACGAACTCACACCACATTGAAGACAGACGATGAAAACAGACAACGAAATTTTGATGGTCGCCAAGACCGCCGCCAAGCTGGGCGGCGACATTTTGATGAAGTATTGGCGTGACGGCGTCGAGATGCGAGACAAGTCGGCCGTCGGCGGAAAAACGTATGACTTGGTCAGCGACGCGGACGTGGAATCCGAGAATGAAATCACGCGCTACCTGAAAACCGAATTCCCCGATCACGAAATCTTGGGCGAAGAGGGCCAACTTGGTGACGTCAACGCAGAACATCTTTGGATCATCGATCCGCTTGACGGTACAAACAATTTCGCCCACCACGTACCTCACTTTGCCGTTTCGATCGCGTATTACCATCGGGGCGAAGCCGTCGTCGGCGCCGTGCTGAATCCGGTTCGTGATGAACAGTACACCGCAGTGCGTGGCGGCGGCGCTTACTTTGGCGACCAGCCGATCCGCGTATGCGAATCTGCGAAGCTGGCCCAAACGCTTGTCGGATGCGGTTTTTACTATGACCGCGGCGAGATGATGCGATCGACCTTGCGCGCGATCGAAGATTTTTTTGGTCACGACATTCACGGCATTCGTCGCTTTGGCACCGCGTCGCTGGACCTGTGCCAAGTCGCGTGCGGCCAGTTCGGTGGTTTCTTTGAGTACCAGTTGTCGCCATGGGACTTCGCCGCCGGTGCGTTGGTCGTACGCGAGGCCGGCGGAAAAATCACCGACGGAAAAGGGGCGCCCCTGACCATCGGTAAATCGAGGACCATCGGTAAATCGAGGACCATCGGTAAATCGAGCGTCGTCGCCAGCAACACTCGCCTGCACGATGCCATGGTCGACATCACGTCGCGCTACCATCCCTAGGGGCTGGTGCGAAAACGGTGTCCGCCTTGAATCTTGAACTTCGAAATCTGTACTCATAGACTTCACTCCATGTCGATTCCCATTCACACTTGTCCGCCCGCCGAACTTCCCGCTTGCGAACCGCTTGATATTTTGGTCGTTGCACCGCATCCCGATGATGCCGAACTTGGCATGGGTGGAACGATCGCCAAAATGATCAGCGAAGGAATGCGGGTCGGCGTTTTGGACCTGACGACCGGCGAACCCACTCCGCACGGCAGCGAATCGATTCGCCGCCAAGAAACTTGCGTCGCGACGGACGCCCTTGCATTGACCTGGCGCGGCAATGCCGGCTTGCCCAATCGCATGTTGGTTCACACGTTGGAAGCTCGCGCGCTGGTTGCCAGCTATTTTCGGATGCTTCGACCTCGTTGGATCTTCGCACCCTATTGGACCGACGCGCACCCCGATCACGTCGCCGCGACCGAGATCGTCGAAGCGGCTCGGTTCTGGGCCAAACTCAGCAAAACCGACATGCCCGGCGAACGGTTTCATCCCGAGCGGATTTACTACTACTTCTGCATCCACTTGCGATTGGCGATCGATCCAGATTGGATCGTCGACATCAGCGATCACTGGCCGGCCAAGCTGGCTTCGATCCAAGCCTACCACAGCCAATTCATCGTGGGCCGACCAACCGACCCACCGACGATGATCGACCAACTGCATCACGAAGCGGCCAACTGGGGCCGCATCATCAACCGTCGCTATGGCGAACCATTCGCGACGAAAGAACCGTTGGCCATGAAGTCGATTCGCGATCTGATTTAGCGAATCGACTTTCCCGAATTGTGATCGAATTGAAATCGATCCTTACTGGGGCAACCGTGCTTGGCTGACGATGGGGAAGTCGCCTTGCAGTCCTTCGGCCATGAACGCAACAACATCGGCTTGTTCTTGTGCCGTCAAGTTCAACGGTTTCATCTTGTCGCTAAGCTGGGGATTGGGGTGACCGCCCTTGTTGTACCAGTCGACGACTTCTTCCAACGTGGCTTGGCTTCCGTCGTGCATGTAGGGCGCCGTGAAGGCGACGTTGCGCAGGGTCGGCGTCTTGAACGCGCCTCGATCTTTGACATCACCGGTCTGATCAAAGCGACCCAGATCTGGTTTTTCGGCGTCCATTCCGACGCCCAGGTTGTGGTACTGTTCGTCCGTAAAATTCGCGCCGGCATGACAAGCGGTGCAGTTCGCTTTGCCGCTGAACAATGCCATCCCGCGTTTGGCCGAATCGCTCATTGGCATGGCATCGGCCGCGGACTTCAGCGCCGTGTACTTCGCCTTCAACTCGGGCTCTTCGTCCAAATACTCCAAATCGTCGGCGAACGTTTTTTCGAACTTCACGACTTGGTCGTATGCGTCATAGGGCATCGGTCCGGTCACGATCGCGCGCTCGAACGTCGCCAATGCCTTGCCGACATTTTCGATGTTCAACCCGTCATCAAAGATTTTTTCGAACTGCATCCGGTAGCCGGGAATCGATTTCACGGTCGCAACGCTGGCATCGTGCGTGTTGCCCATTTCGATCGCATTGGCAATCGGCCCGACGGCTTGGTCCTCCAAGGATGCGGCCCGCCCATCCCAAAACTGGGCTTTGCTTAGAATTCGGTTGAACGACACGGGTGAGTTGCGCCCGCCCTGTTGCCCACGCACGCCGACACCGAATTGCATCTCGGCGCCGTAACCTTGCGCCGGATCGTGACACGAAGCACACGAAACCGTGTTGTCAGACGAAAGACGTTCGTCGAAATAAAGTTGGCGCCCCAGTTCGATCTTGGCCCGCGTCATCGGGTTGTCTTCGGGGATGTAGATGTTCGCCGCTGCGGCGTCCAATCCGGATGGCAACGATACCTTCAACGGCACGTGATTGGCTGGATCGCCAAGCCACTGCGCGATCTGATCTTCGGTCAACAGAGCCACTCCGGGGATCCCTTGCGTCAATTCCGGATCACCCAGGGTGACGGAGTCGCTCTTTGCTGGTTTCGTTTGACTGTTTGTCGCAGCAACCGAAAGTCTATTCAGGCTGATAGTCAACGTCAGTGCTGCGATACCGCCGACCAAGAATCTATTTCGAAAACGCTCTTCACATCGCAACATGGGGATCGACTCGTCCAAAAACAAGAGGCATGGAATTAATCGGCGACCCGATTGGCCATCCGAACAAGACAATGATTGTAATTAACGTGACGAAATTTCAACGTCCGCCGGATGACGAACATCGACTACTTCAACAGCTTGGCGATTTTTCGGCCGGTGACACTCATCGGCAATTCGTCCATTTCATCGGTCGTCACGTAACGCCATGGTTTCGGCGGACTCGTCTTGCCGTCGGCCCAAACCGCAGTATGAACGTCCAAGGAAATCCGATACTTCGTGACCGCATGCTTGATCGTGGTTAGCTTTTCGGTCGGACGGATCACACCACCTAGCGGAACGGCCAAGTCGTTGGCGGCCGCCTCGACGGATGCGAACGACATTTCGGTCGTTCGCGGAAAATCCCAAAGTCCGGCCCAGCGACCGCCTGCGGGAAGTGGTCGGACCAGATAGCGAGGCGCCGAATCCTGATGCCGCTTGCGGTTTTCATCAGCGATCACGAAAGCAAACTCCGATCGGCTTTCGTATTTGACCGAATTCACTTTGCCTGGGATCGTGGTTTCCAGTCCCAGTGCGTGGGCGCGGCAACAAGTCCGTACCGGGCACGTGTCACAGCTTGGCGACTTTGGCGTACACACCAACGCGCCCAGTTCCATAGCCGCTTGATTGAAGTGACCGGGTGGGACCTTGGACGACTTCGCCGGCAACATGGCCTCGGCAACTTCCCACAACACTTTCGTTGACGCCGTTTCGTTCACCGGCGATCGCAGTGCGATCCAGCGACTGAATACCCGGACGGTGTTGCCTTCTAGGATCGGAAGACGTTGGTCGCGAGAAATCGACAAGATCGCGCCTGCGGTGTAGCGTCCAATACCGGGCAGCGCAAGCACGTCGTCGAATGATTCCGGAAACTTACCGTCGTGATCCGCAACGATTTTCGCCGCCGCCGCGTGCATGGATCGGGCCCGGCGGTAATAGCCCAGACCTTCCCAGTGCTTCATCAAAAGTTGCTCGTCAGCGCCAGCCAACGACGCAACGTCAGGAAACGTTTTCAGAAACCGATCAAAGTACGGCAGCACCGTCGCGACCTGGGTCTGCTGCAGCATGATCTCGCTGATCCAAACCCGATACGGCGTTGGCTCACTTCGCCATGGCAAGACGCGTGCATGTTCGTCGAACCACTTCATCAAACGCGATCGAACACGGCTGCGCCACTTGGAATCGTTCCAAACTTGGTCGAACACTATTCTTCGAACCGCCGCAGTTTTAACTCAACCGTACTCTCCGCTTCGGCGCGACGAAAGGTAATCTTGACGGTGTCGCCGGGTAAGTGTTCGTTGATGGCGTCCTGCAAGTCCTTGAACTTTCTTACCACCGTGTCGTCCAATCGTGTGATGACGTCACCGCGGATCAAACCGGCATCCTCGGCCGCACTCTTGGAAACAACGCCACTGATTTGGCATACGTCGAACGAGTCTTGACAGGTCACGCCAAGAAAACCCCCTTGCCGGTGTTCGATTCGTAAACCGGGCGCGGCCGCACGCATCGATTCGACCTTGTCGGCACTGATGCCCGTGCCCATCAAATTCAATGAAACACGCACCGGCATGTGGGCAAGAAGATCGCCTTGTTCGTCAGTCAAATGGACGTAACGGAATTCAAGATCGCTCAGTGGCTTCATTTCCATCAACGGTTGAAGCGTTTCATCGCTGATCAGGCCGTCCACAATGGCCAGCGACTTCAGTTCGGGAACCAACGCGATTCGTTTGAGTACGTCGGCATTGATGGCGGCGCCCTGGACCCGCGCATTTTCGACGCCGTCAAGCCACTCGAGCCACTGCAGCGATTCCACGTTTCGATTCCACTTGTCATCGACTTGTACGATCAAACGCCGTTGGCTGATCGCTTGAATCACGAACTCATCCATGCCCACGTAAACACCCGCCGCTGCCAACTCCGTTCGAGCCTGGTTCGACCGATGTTTCCGAATTTCTTGAACCGCCGATTCGGCTCGCGATGCTGCACGCCCAACAGTTTTCTTGGAGAGCTCGTTCAGATGCTTCCATGCGCCGCCATCGTCTGATGGCGACCCCGACATCGCAATCTTGGTGACAACATCGCTGGCGCGTTCGACCGTTTCTAAATCGCCTGTTCGAATCACATTGATCAAGTCAGCAACCGCGTCCGTCCCTGCCTCGGCCAACTTTTGTGCCGCCGTCTCGCGGCGCAGGTAATGATCACTGGAGAGTTGCGTCACCCAATAAGCGATCGAACCCTCACCGACCTTGGTTTGTTCGGCCTGAGATTTTGCCGATTCGTCTGCGAATGCACCGGGGCGCACCCCGGTCACCAAAGTCACCACGACGGCCGCAGCGAACAACCGACGGGCCGCGATCAATGTTTGGAAGTTGCGTTTCAAAATGAAGCTGCCATCGGTCGGTAGAAATCGAACGCCTTTGCCGCTCAGAAGTATACCAACCCGGGACCCCAGGCTCGATGACCATTTGATCCGTCTAGGATCACAGTCCCGATGAGTTCCGCCGCCGGCGAATCACTACAATCCCACCCGCAATCGCGAATAGAGCCGCGAAACTGCTGGTTTCCGGCACAGCGGTGACTGTCCTCGCAAACCTGCTATTTCTTGCCGTTGTAATTTGTGATGCCAACAAACGCTCACCCTGGTTGGGTGAACCACCCGATTGCATCAAGTTCTCGACCGAGGTGATGTGGGGCAAGCCCAGATTGTGGCCAATTTCGTGAGCCACAACGCTAGCGACGACCTCGCGTCCGCCAAGAAAGCCGGGCAAATTATCGCCAACATGCTGCGTGATTCCATTGCCGCCGACGAATGCCAAACCATTCGCCGTGTTTTCGGACGTGTCGCTAAAACCCGCGGCGATCTCGACGAAGTACATATCGATCACATTCGGATCGGCGTTGCCCACGCCCGCCGTGTCGCCATTGTTGACGATCGTCCCCAAATCATTTGTCGGACGCGAAGTCGTTGATGTTCCGTTTCCCACGTTCGCAAATGTGTTGTTCCAAAAGTTTGGCGTGAAGAACTCGATATCGATACCAGCTTGGGCCCATATTGAATCAATCAAACCGATGATCGATTCTTGCTGTGACGCCGAACCGAAATAAGCCGACGTGTTTGTACCGTTGTCGTTGCTGACGATGATCGGTTGAACGCTGACACGCCGTGTGATCGGCAATGCAGGGTCAATCACCAACGCAGCGTGCGACGATGAAACGAATGTTAGCAACAACAGTGCGGCAAAAATGGCATTCCAACGCATCGTGAGTCGCCCTTTACAGTCGTGATAAGATTTAGAACGAATATTTCGATAAGACGCCGAGAGTATATGGCATCCTTCGATTGCGTTGGGAGAGCTTTTTGAGATTCAAACCATTTGATGAGGGACAATCACTACTCATCAAACTCGTACACTTTCAATGCCGACAAATCGCGAACGATCAATCGATTGCCGTGGATAGCTAGATGGGCCCATGCGTTATCAGCCACCTGGGTGCGGTCAATGATTTCCAACTTCTCGGTATTCGCAGAAATCAGCAACAATTCACCCGTTTCATCAAGTGCAAGCATGCGATCGCCCGCCGCTATCATGCTCCAGTACTTGCCAAACGGTTCGCTCGTCCATCGAATCGAACCGTCTTCAATTGACAACGCGATCAGCCGCTGATTTTTCGCGTGCAAATAAATCGTGTCATCGATCACGACCGGCGACGACATGTAAGCCTGAGTCTTCTGTGACCAAATTTCGTCGACGACCCAGTCCCCGCCGGCGGCCTTCGAGACGGAAAATAATTGGGCTCGGCCGCTGTGTGCGGATGTGAAAATGCGATCACCGATGACCGTTGGCGTCAGGATGTTCATGCCCCGGAATGCTTCGATCTTTTCACGCCACAAGGGTTGACCCGTTGCCAGATCGACGCCGCAGAGTTCTTCGCGCGTTTGTACGACCAACTGCTTCTGGCCCCCCAGCGTCGCAATGGTCGGGCTGCTGAAGGCACCGCTGCTCATCATGCCTTCGGCATTCTCGAGTGTTTTCCAAACAACGGCACCGTCCGTTACCGACAACTTCACCAACGCGCCACCCGTTTGCACATAGACGAACCCTTCGTCGATCAGCGGCGAACAGACCGCGCCGAAGGACGGCAACGGAGTCCCCAACTGGGCGGGGAAATCCACACGCCACTGTTCGTCGCCGGTCGTGGGGTCAAGCGATACCAACACGTCGCGCATCCCCAGGACGATCAAGTGTTCGGCGTCGCAGATCGGCGTCGCACGGATCCAATCTCCGTTCGAAGCCGCAAAAAAAGGAACGGCCATCGCACCGGGCCACGTGGCGGTCCAAGCAACATCGCCGGTGTCCAATCGGTGCGCCGTGACGCGTTCGTCGGTCTTGTCGACCGTTTCCGTCGTGTAAACCAAATCGCCGCGAATGACGGGACCGCTGTACGATTGCGCATGCGGCTGTTCCCACACCTGTTTTAAGTTGCCGGTCAACTTGGTCGGGAACGACGAACCCGCCCACTGGGCATCTCGGCTGGGACCACGCCACTGGTTCCATTCTTGGGCAACAACGTGGGGCACAACCCAACCCGCGAACAAAACGCAAGCGACGAAACGTGAAAGGTGCATGGTGACAACTGGACTTGAAACGGGATGAATGGTCAGACCGCTATATGTTAGCGGCCCGAACAGTCTCGTCAGTCCCCGTCTCGGTCGATCACGTCTCGGTCAATCACGCCGCGGTGGGGCTGCCCGATCCCATCAACGACTCCAACAACGCCGTCAACAGATCAATCAGAAAGCTGAGCAACGGGAAAGGTTTCGACAAATAGTTCTCACATGAAGCCACCATGTCAGTGGGCGTTTCATCCGGTTCGGCTTCGGGATCTGGGTCGGTGGTGGGATCTGGGTCGGTGGTGGGATCTGGGTCGGTGGTGGGATCTGGGTCGGTGGTGGGATCGGGATCCGTGGTTGGCCCCGGATCCGTCGTCGGGCCGCTGGGCACGACCGCCAACAAAGTCTCATCGATCCACGAGGCGAACGCGTCGACGCGTGTATTGAATGCGACGTCGCCAAGTGTCGAATCGAATACCGATCCTCCTGATGTGATCGACGCCACCGACTCGACCTCATCGACGAACAGAAAGCCTGGACCACCCGAATCACCCGAGGCGGTGTTCGCTTCGTCCGGATCGTCAAACAACCACTCGATGATCGAATCCGAAACGCTGTCGATGGTGGTCATTCCAACGCGCTGGATACCGAACGTTCCATCGTTCCCATCTTCCGCCGTCCCGCCGCCGCCGAATCCGACGATGAACAACACATCGCCAACCAGGGGCGTGCCACGGAAGATCGGTGAAGGTTCGATGTCGATGACCGGCTCGGAAAGTCGCAGGATCGCGATGTCGTTATCAAGGGTCCGCGAGTTGAAATCTGGATGAATAAAAATGGCCGACGTCAAATAGACCTGGCCACCGACTTCGAACGTGCCCGAATCCGACGACTCGATCACCTCGGCGCAATGTGCGGCCGTCAGAACGTCCGTCGGAGAAATTAACGTGCCGGTGCAGAACCCTCCCCCTTCGACGCTTCCCACAATCCCAACGGATGGGTATTGGTCGGTCGTCTGTCCGCCCAAAATCTTCGAGAAAAAATTCTGGGCCGATGCGATCGGCGTCGCGAAATTGAACACAAGAAAACCGACGACCAGGAAAGACAGGTCAACTAGGTAGCTTCGGCGGATCATTTTTTGCATCGTAATCTCGATGTGTGAAAAGTTGAGTCGGCCGTGAAACCCCGGCGGGACCGTAGAGTTTCGAGCTAGACGTCGACCGCGAACGTTTTGTATTGACGAGCAACGTTTCGCAGTTTCCCGCCCCGCTGGACATCGGCACATTTGCTATGAAATGGAAATCGCTCGTTCGCTTTCCCGCCGACATACGCCGGGCGCGTCAAACGCTTCGCGAGAAACCCGCGATGCCACAAGGATTGAACGAACGCCGCATTGCTCTGGTACTTCGAACCGATCGATTGCTGATCGACGCGGGACGGCACCTAGCGACGATCGCCCATCATGCCATGGATGCAGGGTCACCGGTGACTCTCGTATGTCCGAAGACATTATTGGCAGCGATCGCCCACAAACCGTACGGCCGCGCGATGTTGGCGATGCCGGGCGTCGAATACGCCAACGATTCGACCGCGCTACCGCACGATGCTTTGTTGCTGTGCGATGATCCCCATGAAGCGAGATCCAACGCGAAAGGCGTCTACTTAAAGATCGGGCGCGACGTTGATCGCGATGCCGCCGTCATGCCGTACCCGATGCACCCGTCAACACTCAAGCGTATCGGCCCGACAACGCTGCGAGACCTACGTCATCATCGACGCTGGATTTCGATCTTGTTCGCAGGGAACCAAAAACCCCGCTACGGCGACGATAAGATTCGCCGCGACTTCGGCATCTTGAACCGATTGGAAGTGCTGGAAACCGTTCGCGCCGCTGCGGCCGATCGAATCGTCGATCGTATGGATCTGGCCGACGCGACCCGAAACATGGTGCTGTCCGATTCGCGGACGGATCCTGTTTCCGCGTCGAACTGGTTGCCCGCGCTGGCGTCGGCTGACTTCTTTTTGTGTTGTCCGGGATCCGCCCAACCGACGTGCCATCACTTGGTCGAAGCGATGAGCGTGGGAACGATCCCGATTTTGGAATACGGCGATCGAGTGACTCCTGAACTGTCCGACGGCATCAACGCGATTTGCTTTTCGGGCGCCGGCGGTCTTGCCGACGCGATCGGCCGGATCGACGCGTTGACCGATGACGTGATCGCGACAATGCGATCGGCTGCCGCGACGTTTTATGACGACCAATTGTGCGGCGCGCGATTCCTACGCAACCTTCGTGATGACCAACGCGAAACGCGTGTACGCGAAATCAGTCTGCCGTTTCACAACAAGAACTTCGTCGACGCAGCGACAACAGTCGCTCGCGCGGCCTAACCCTTTTAGTTTCGCACTATGCCAACCGCCAAACCCGATTCGATCAAACCCGATTTGATCAGCGTTGTCCTGTCGACGTACAACCAGCCCGCTTGGTTGGAAAAAGTGCTGTGGGGCTACTCTGTTCAACAACACCGGCGATTCGAGATCGTATTGGCCGATGACGGCTCGCGAGTCACGACGTCCGAAATGGTTAAACGTCTTCGCGATCAAACAGGCATGACGATCAAGCACGTGTGGCACGCGGACGATGGTTTTCGCAAGAGCACGATTCTGAACCGTGCCCTCGAAGCCGTCGCGGGTTCCTACGTCCTGTTTTCCGATGGCGACTGCATTCCCCGATCCGACTTCGTAGCCCAGCACTACGCGGCGCTAGAACCAGAGCGATTCTTGTCGGGCGGATACTACAAATTGCCGATGGAGTTGAGCCAGCGAATCACAGCCGACGACATTCGCAGCGGCCGAGCATTTTCGCTGGGTTGGTTGCGACGAAACGGTCTGCCTCCGTCACACCGCTGGCTGCGGTTGGTCAGCGGACGAGCTAGCACGTTGCTCAACCGCATCACGCCGACCCGTCCAACATGGAACGGCAACAACTCGTCCGGCTGGACTGCCGACGTGATCGCTGCGGGCGGCTATGACGAACGCATGCGATATGGCGGCCAAGACCGTGAACTTGGCGAACGCTTGGAAAACGCCGGCGTGCGAGGCAAGCACGTGCGGTTCCAAACGGTCGTGCTTCACCTCGACCACGGCCGCGGTTACGCCAACGAAGAAGACCTCAACCGAAACCTCAGCATCCGTCGCGAGACGGTATCCACTGGTCGTCAGCGAACCAGCCATGGCTTGTCGTCAAAAGCAGCGTAATTGATTCGCGATCATTTCGTTTGAAACAAAGCCGTCTCGATCGGTTGCTTACCCGACCAACCGAAGTTGACCTTCGGCGCCTGCCCGTCCTTGGCCAACACGGTCACGCGAATCGGATGCAGACCGGCCGCCAGTTTGATCGAAGCCGATTTTGCTTGGCCCGCTTGATGACCAAAGTCGCTATCGATCACCGACGCATCATGAATGCGAAGGAATGCGGGTTGGTCCGACTTCATCGTGAATTCGAAAACGCCGTTGGCGTCGACATTGACCAGCCCCGTCCACTGAATCGCACCCGACGACGACGGTGTCGGAACATCGAAAGCTACTGACGTGCCGCTTGATGAAATAGCTAGCGATTGCACCTGAGGCGTGTAAGCGAAATCACCAGGATAGAAAGACCAAGCGAGTCCTGGTCTCGGCTTGTCCGTCATCGCTTCTAGTTTGCCGATGGAAGGAACCGCTACGTTGTCATAGGGACGTGGCGCCGATTGATTGGGACGACGAATCTGCAACACTCGGTCCTGCATCTTCGATTGCAGTTTCTTGAACTTCGGCGACGTACCGGCCAAGTTGTTCCGTTCGCCGGCATCCTTCAAGACGTCGTAGATGGCAAACGGCGCGTTCGGTTTTTCGATGTCGACGCGAATGCCTTTGAATCCGTCCATGAAGATCGCCTGTTGTTGGCCTCGCCTTTTGCCGCGACGTGATTCGGCGAAGTCTGGATAGTCGGGCGTCTTGCTGCCGTTGATATATTCGATATAGATCGGCGCCCGTCGCTGCATCGATTTCCCTTTCAGCAACGGCAATAGCGATTCTCCGTCACAGCGAGCCGGCGCCGGTTTCCCGGCAACATCGGCGAACGTGGCCATCCAATCATGGAATTGGCTGGGGGTATGGTCGATTTTCCCCGCCGGAATGTGGCCGGGCCACCACGCAAGCGTTGGCATGCGGATACCGCCTTCCCACAGATCGCGTTTGATGCCGTCCATAGGTCCATAGGAATGGAAAGATGTCGGGTGGTAGTCCGAACTTTGCAAATACGATTCTTGGTGAGGCCCGTTGTCGCTGCTGATCACGACGATCGTATTGTCCGCAATGTTCAAGTCTTTCAAGGTTTCCAACAAGTCGCCAATGGCGTCATCAATACGACGGACCATTGTCGCGAAGCGTTCCTCGACATCGGTCCAACCGTGGCCGATATATTCAGGATGCCTGTACGAATCGATCTCGCCGTTGGCGGTATTGATCATGTGTCCCGGTTGACCGGTCCATTGAATTCCGCCGTCGATGCCACGACCGGCGGGGTACTCCATCGTCGGTACCTGCAATGCCGCATGGGGCGTGTCGTAGGCAAGATACAAAAAGAACGGTTGGTCCACGTTCTTCGCCGTGTGATCCTGGATCCAGTGTTTGCTTTTCGCCGTGAACAGGTCGGTCGTGTAACACTTTGACAAACCGGCCGACACTTCGACGTCGTTGGACCACACTTCTTTGGGCGTTTGGTGATTCTCGCCTTTTCCGATCGGCCAATGATCGGCCGGATAGTGAACGTGTCCGTCGACGTGTCGGACGTAACCAAAAAAGTCATCGAAACCACGGCGTGTCGGATAGGCCGGCCAATCCGCAGCGGACTTTCCCTTGCCTTGCAGTCCGTACTTTCCGACCAGCGCGGTTCGGTATCCGGCGGACTTCATCACGGTTGCCAGCGTGTGATTGTCTTCAAGCATCTTGTCGAACTGATTGTCGCGAACTTCGGCATGCCCTTGGTGTGTCCCGGTCAACAGCGAACTGCGACTGGGTGCGCAAACCGGGGCCGGGCAATAGTGAGTGCGAAGCTGCATGCCTTCCGCCGCCATCTGGTCGATCAGCGGAGTTCGATGGCGTTTCGCGTGCGGCGAATCATTTTGATAGAAGACACCAAAGTCCCCCCAACCCAAGTCATCGCATAGGATAAAGATAACGTTCGGCTGCTTTTCGTCGGCGGCACGTGCGGTCGAGGAAAAGCCGAGCGAGGCGAAAAGCAGTGCTGCGAGCAAGACTTTCGTGGTTGACATAACATTGATGGAAAATGAGGGGGCTGACTGAGTGTGGGACTAGAATAACTCATGCACGATGCCAATTGGGGAGTATCTTAGAATGTTGATTTTTTCGTTCTTGATCGACCGACGCTTGGCTCACAGCGTCAAGCCGTTTCGATCCAAGAAGATGTCCGTGATTAGCGAGCGTTTCGCTTACTATCGATTCGCTGACCTTCATCGGGGCGTGGAAGCGTTCGTGGAACGCCGGATTCGCAAGGACATGTTCGATTCGCGAAATCACGAGTCGCTGGAATCGATCATCCACGGGAACACTCGCAATTTGCAAGCGAGGATGATCAACAAGAGCGGGTCACAACTGTGCGCGATCTCTCACGATCAAAAAGAAGCTTTTTCGTCCAGCCGATACTGGTCGTTCTTGTCGGCGGATCGGTCGACTGCAGGCATCATCCGGTTGTCGCTCGATCACGCCGGGCCGAATTTGGAAGTCGCCATGAGTTCCGATGACTTGCTGGCGCCATCAGTCGCTGAGATTTTGGATTTGGCGACAGAGTTGAGCGTTTACCGAAACGGCTTCTTGCAAATCGGTGGTCAGGAACACATCCCCGATGACTACGAGTATGGCGGCCATAGCAACGGTTTGTCCGTGATGTTCAAGCGACCTCCGTCGGTCAACGAAGAAGACATCATTTTCGATCCCGCGATCCGACGAGTCTTGGAACGTAACGTCGTTTCGTTCTTGAAGAATCATAAAACGCTGGGCGAATTGGGCTTGCCACTCCAGCGTGGCGTCTTATTGTACGGCCCACCGGGTACGGGCAAGTCGTTCACATCGCAATTTCTTTACACTCAGCTTCAACCGATCACGATGATCACCGTCACCGGCAAGGGGCTCGGCGAAGTCCGTTCGGTTTGCGCGATCGCGCGGATGCTGCAACCGGCAATCTTGTTGCTCGAAGACGTCGACCTGATCTTTGCGTCGCGCGAAATCAATCTTTACAGTTCGGCGCTCGGCGAGATGCTGGACGAACTGGACGCCTTCAAACGAGACGACTGTGTCATGTTCTTGATGACCACGAATGCCATCGAGCGATTGGAGCAGGCAATCAAGGACCGGCCCGGTCGAGTGTCGCAGTGCGTTTATCTGGGACCACCGAATTGCGAATTACGGGTTCGCTATCTCGAGCGATTCTTGCGAGACCGCATATGCGATCAATTGTCGATCGCTCACGTCGCCAAGATGACCGAAGGCGCAAGCCAAGCGTTCTTGGAAGAACTGGTCTATCGAGCCGTCCAAATCGCAGCCGAGCAGTGCGACATGGACGCAAATGAAGTCTCGCTGGCCGACAAGCACTTCGAAGAAGCCGTCGCCGAGATGACCCAGCACGCTACCGATGCGACCGGTGCGATCATCGGATTCGGCGGTTAACGTCGTACAAGCAGCCCGTCGGCTCGGAAACGCCGCCGATCGTCATCCTCCGATGGCGTACATCGGCCGGTCGGGCGGTTGGAAACCGTCTTCGTCGATACCGTGAGCAGCCTTCTTGGACATGACAGACGCTTGCACCTGCGCCAGCAGTTCGTCGTCGGTCGCTCCGGACCTCATTCGATCTCGCAGGGGCGTTTCGTCATTCGCAAACAAACAATTGCGGACCGATCCGTCCGCTGTGATACGGATTCGATTGCAGGCACCGCAAAACGGCGCGGTAACCGATCGGATGATGCCGACTCGCCCACCACCACCGACCGTAAAGTCCTCGGCCGGTTGAGACGCGTTGGCTCTCGGCGACTCCGTCACGCTTCCGAATTCTTTTTCAAGGATCGCCAGCAACCGGTCGCCCGAAAGAACACGTTCGTGCGTCCACGCTTTATCGGAATCCAACGGCATGAACTCGATAAACCGCATCGTCACACCACGATCTATGGCGAATCGAACCAATCGACCGACTTCCGATTCCGTGATCCCCGCGATCGCTAGCGCATTGAGCTTTACCGAATCGAATCCCGCTGCGATCGCAGCATCGATCCCTTCGATTGTCTTGTCCAGCCCGTCGCGGCGAGCGATTTTGCGAAACGTTTCAGCATCAAGCGTATCCAGCGAAATATTCAGCCGTCGAAGGCCCGCGGCGCGCAAGTCGGCGGCCTGGTCGGCCAGCAGGATGCCGTTTGTGGTCATCGACAAGTCTTCCAGGCCGTCAATCGCCGACAGCATCGCTATCAGCGACGACAACTCACGCCGGACCAGCGGCTCGCCCCCGGTGATCCGAATGTCGCGGATCCCCGCTCGCGAAACCAGCAACTTGGAAAGCCGATGGATTTCTTCGAACGTCAGCAAGCGATCCTTGGCGACGAATTGAGCATCGAACTCAGGCATGCAATAGAAGCAACGAATGTTGCAGCGGTCCGTCACGCTGATGCGCACGCTATCGTGAACACGTCCGAATCGATCGATCAGAGGCGAGTCGGGACCAATCATACAAAAACAAACAACCCTTCATCCCCCGCAACGCCGCTAGCGGGGATTCGTCATACAGCAATCACTCCCGCAAGCGACTTCGCGGGAGACGCACCATCACTCGTCGGTTTCGACGAGCGAAAATCCGAGGAATTCGATGGTGTTCAAGTACATCAAGTAGAACACCGGGACCAGGATCAACACCAGGGCCGTCGCCAGCAGCAATCCGAACGCCAAACTGGCCGCCATCGGGATCAGCAACTGGGCCTGGAACGATTTCTCGGTCAACAACGGCGCTAATCCTGCAATCGTCGTCATGCTGGTCAACATAATTGGACGAAATCGACGCTGCCCGGCTTCCAAAAGAGCTTCGCGAATCGGAACGCCGTCACGAACTCGCGCGTTGATGAAGTCGATCAGCACGATCGAGTCGTTCACCACCACGCCGGCGAGCGCCACCAATCCGAACATGCTGAACAGCGTCAACGGGAGTCCCAGCAGCGCGTGGCCCCACACCGCGCCGATCATCCCAAAGGGCACGATCGCCAGGATCAACAGCGGCTGGATGTAGCTGCGGAACTGCAAAACCAACAACACGAACATCGAAACGATCGCGATGCCGAAACCGACCATCAAACTGGATACCGATTCGTTACTCTGTTCACGTTGGCCTTCCCAACGAATCGCGATGTCGGGGTATTGGGCACGCAGTTGCGGCACAAAGGATTGCTGCAATTCGCCGATGATCAGATTGGCGTTTGCCTTGGTTTCATCCAAGTCCGCGGAAATGGTGACACTTCGCATTTGGTCGACGCGATTGATTTCCGAGAAACCGCGGTTCAAGTTCACTTCGGCCAGTTCCGTGATCGGGCGCTGGCTGCCATCGGGCGTCTGAATTCGTATCTCGCGAAAATCGACCAAGCTACGACGTTCGTCTTCCGGATAGCGAACCATCAACTTGACTTCGTGACGACCGCGCTGCAGTCGCATGACTTCGGCGCCAAAGTAAACATTCCGCACTGTCTCGCCCAAGTCCGTCGGCGTCACGCCGGTCGCTAGAGCCCGATCTTTGACGCGGAACTGGAATTCCCATTTGCCCGGCGTATTGTCATCGGCGATGTCATAGACGCCGGCAAAGTCGCTCAATCGTTTCTTGATCGCTTCGGTAGCGGCCAATAGCTGATCAACGCTCTTTCCGGGCGCCAGCAGCTTGAACTCGATTGCTTTGCCACCGGGACCGACGCCAACCGTGCCGAACGTGATCCGTTCCGATCCGGGGAACTCACCGGCTTCGGCACGCCACATCGCGATCAGGTCATCGCTGTGCTCTTCGCGAATCTCGGTGTCAAACAATTCGGCAAAGATTTGACCGACGTGCGAACCGCTGCCGCCACCGCCGGCCGCGTTTTGAGTGTTGGTGATCGTGCCGACATCGCGGTATGTCAATCGAACCGGGCCGGTGCCGATGCTCTCGTCGGATTTGTAGATCTCAGACGGTTCGACTCCCAGCCGATCGGCCCTCGCTTTCCCGACTCGCTGGCTGACTCGCCGTAACGATTCCTCCATCAGCCTTGTTGCTTTGTCGGTTTCCGAGGCTGGCGTGCCATCGGGGAAAGAGATCGTCGCCTGCAGATTGTTGTTGTCCGTCTTGGGGAACAAGATCGACGGCACCACGCCTCCGCGGATCAATCCGAAGGTAAAGATGAACATCGAAATCGCAACTGCGACCGGAATCAACGGATGACGAAGCGAAAATTTGAGCGTCGGTAAGTAAACCCGAGTCGCGGCCCAATCCATCCCCCAACCCGCTCGTAGCGACAACCAGTTCAAGACGATGCCCAACGGACGAAGCGGGTACGTCAGGATGGACAGCAATCGAAAGAAACCCGTGTGTTTGTGGGCCAGGTGAGTCGGCAGAACGAAAACACTTTCCCAAAGCGATATCACCAACATCGCGATCACGGCGAACGGGATCACGGCCATGAATTTGCCCATCACGCCCGATACGAAAAACATCGGCGAGAATGCGATCACGGTCGTTGTGACCGATGCCGCGACACTTCCCATCACTTCGATCGTGCCATCGATTGCGGCCTCCTTCAACGGCTTGCCCATCTGCATGTGCGCGTAAATGTTCTCGCCAATCACGATCGCGTCATCGACGACGATCCCCAGTGCGACCAAGAACGAAAACAACGACAACATGTTCAGCGTTTGATCGCCGTAGGCCAACACGACACCGGCACCGAGAATCGATATCGGAATCCCCAACGCGACCCAGAACGCCAACCGCATTTCCAAGAACAACGTCAGCACCAAGAAAACCAGCAGCAAACCCTGTGCACCGTTTCGCAGCAACAGATCCAATCGACCGCGGACTTCTGAACTGCTGTCGCCCCAAACTTCGAACCGATATCCTTCGGGTAACGTCGAGCCGGCGGTCGCCACGTAGGCGCGAACGGCGTCGACCATTTTCAATAGGTCCTCTTGCTTTGTCCGTTCGACATTGACCACCATCGCAGGTTCGCCGTTGATTTCGCCGACCGAGGTGATGTCTTGGAAATCGTCGCTGACGGTGCCCAGATCGTTCACGGTCAGCACGACGCCGCCGGCTTGGGTCACGACGGGCAGACGCCCAATTTCTTCGCCGATGCGGCCTTTGTTTTTGGCCCGCAACAGAATTTCTTGGCCTTCGGATTTCAGATTGCCGCCGGGAAGTTCAACATTCCGGGCGCGCAGAATCGCAGCGACTCGTTCCAGCGAGAGCCCGTAACTTCGCAGCGTCGCTTCGGGGATTTCGACGTCAATTTGGTAGGGCCGCGCCCCCATGACCGAAGCCGACGACACCGACGGCAACGTCAATATCTCGTCACGAACGCGTTCGGCAACTTCGCGGAGTTTTCGTTCGCCTTCACGCGAACGATCATCCGGTCCGACGATCCCAACCCGGATCGCGGCTTCGCGAAAGGTGATCTGTTGAATCAATGGGTCTTCGGCGAGCGCAGGAAAGCTGGGAATACGATCGACTTCCCGATCGATTTCGGCCATCACCTTCTGCACGTCTTTGACGTCGGCGCGAAGTTCGGCCAACACAAACCCGCTTCCTTCTCGAGCGATCGACGTGACCTTTTTGATTCCGTCGATCGATCGAATCGCTTCTTCGATTTTCTGGCAGATCGCTTCTTCGGCGTCCTGGGGTGTCGCGCCAGGATAGGGCACCGTCACCATGACGATTTCTAGCTCGAACGCCGGAAAGACCTCGCGCCGCATTTTCCAAAGGCAGACGCCGCCGACCATCATCAGCGCCAACATCAACACGTTCATACCCGGGGCGTTCGTGATCGCCCATGCAATGACTCTCTTCATCATGCCCCCTCGCCACCGGCCGAATGGGCCGCAACAGTCGGTTGGTTTTTCGGTTGGTTCATCATGGCATCGTCGTCACCCGTCAAGCCACTGCGATCCGCCCGGACCGGCATCGAACCATCGTCGATTCCGCCCAACGGTGAAACGACGACAAAAGCGCCGCCGGCCAGCGACGGATCCTGGACTTCGCAAACCCATAATCGATTGGCGCCTTCGAATGCCGACGTCCGTTCGGCAATCGTTTCGTCCCCGTCGGCTGAGGATGATTCGATCATCAACGAATCGATGGGAACCACGCTGGTACGCACCACCACCTTTCCGGCTTCCCACTTCGATGGGTCGAACGCGTCAAGCACCATCGCCGAAGTTTCGTCAGCGTCCGATTTTGGGGCCGGTGCAATGACCTGTTCTTCTTGATCGGCCGAAGCGGGTGATACGGTATCGGGTGTCTCCAACACGGACGGGTCGGGCAAGAATTGAAAGACCCGGTTACCCGGCTGCAACGCTTTGGCGGGGATCACCACCAATGAGGAACTCGGTTCGATTAGCAACTTGACCCGAACGTACATCCCACGCACCAATGCCGGTGCCCCAGTGCGACTGACCGGATCGCCATTTTCATCGACCAATTGTTGTGGGTTATCGACCACGACACGAACCGGAACCGTCCGCGTCACCGGATCCAAACCGATCCCGTTGTAGGACAACAGTTTGCCGTTCCATCGGTAAATGATGTTGTCGCGGCCCGACATTTCGTACTCGATGATCGCCGACGTTTCCGGCAAATCATAATTTCGCGACGCCGTATCGACCGATTCACGGCGTTGATTCAATACCCAGTACAGTTGGTCCATCCGCAAGCTGCTGGATACATCGACTTTGGACGTGTCGTCGATCACGACCAAAGTGGCCCCCCGTGCGACGAACGTATTCAAGTCGGCTTCCTCGGAAACGATCACGCCTTCGATGGGCGCTCGGATTTCGGTGCGAGCAAGATTGGTTTGCGCGCCGCGAAGTTCGGTGTCGGCCAGGCGCTGGGATGCCTCCAAGCGAATGCGTTTCTGGGCCAGCAGGTCGAGTTGGTTTTCGTAGTTGACCAATTGTTGCTTTGCCGCCAACAATCCTCGATTGGCTTGGTCGATTTCCGCGCGAGACGCATATCCCGCCGGCATTGCTTTTTGTCGATCGACTTCTTTTTGTTGCAACGCCACATCTTGCTTGGCAACATCGATCGAACGTTTCGCATTGGTCATCTCTTGATCGGCTTCACGAATCGCTTGGTAATCTTGTTCCTTGCGACGGGTCAGCCGGTCGACGTCTAATTCGTAATCCGTCGCGTCGATCTTCATCAACAGTTGGCCGGCTTTGACGTAAGTTCCCGCTTCGCACTCGTCGGCTTTGTAAACGATTCGGCCGGCAACTTCGGCGGCCACGTTCGCTTCACGGTAGGGAACGACCGTCCCGTCGACCTGCAGACGCAGAGGTTGACCGGTTTGCTGAAGCGATTGCAGTCGTTCGACGCGCACCGGCGCCAACGCTTTCAAACGACCGTCACGAGTCGTATCCATCGCCGGTCGGTTGGCCGGTTCAACGGTGCCCAGCATGACGACCAACAATCCTGCACCGACCAAAAGGGCGATGGGAATGACGAAATTGAAAAGGAAGCCGTTGGCCAGCGAGGATTTCTTCGGTGGCGCAGTTTCCGGCGACGGGGTTTCCGGTGGATGAGTTGCCGGCGAATCGTTTGCCGGAGTGATTTGCGGATGGTTCATGGTTCGATCTGAGGACGGATGACTTCTTCGCTGCGGATCGCGGCCAGGGTGACGGCCGTGATGTGTCGGCTGAGTGAATCGACGTTGAAATGCGTTTTGCGAACATTAGCGGGAATCAAAATTTCAATCACTTCGGCTCCCAGTTTGTAGTGGGCACATTGCCCCACCACCGAAAGGGCCAGGTTCTGGATCACGTGATCGGGCACCGTGGGGTCTTGGATCAGTGCCGAAATGGTTTCAATCAATCGGTCGTGCAACGGTTTGAAATACTCCAGCACGATGTCGGGGAACACAGCCGTAGGACTTTGCATTTCGCGAATCATCAGCTGCGATTCCCATCCGGACGGGTCGGCAGCCAAGATTCGCGACATCAGCGTGTGGACGATTCTTGACAACGTTTGCGCCGGATCGCCTGCATCATGATTAGGCGTTGGGAACTGGCGCTGGCGAGCTTCGCGGACTTGACGGATCAATTCGCGGTAGAGACCCAGTTTGTCCCCAAAATGGTACCCCACCGCCGCAATATTCACTCCGGCCGCCGTGCAAATCTCGCGAACGGTCGCCCGGTCGTATCCTCGCGCGGCAAAGACGGGCCCGGACGCGTCCAGCAGTCGCGTACGGGTATCCGCTTCGGTGGAAGGGGCGGAATCTAACAAAGACAGCTTCCCGAATGCGGAACTTTCAAACAACTGTTTTAAACGATCGTTTGAATTCGCGGTTTTGTCAAGCGTGGACGTTGTGCGGGCAACCCTCGTGGTCCTGCGACGCTGTCGTGGGGTTTCCGGTCAGCTGCTTTGCAGCTGACAACCCGCGAACGGCGTCGCGGGTCGACGTGGGGTTGCCGGGTTAGTGCTGAAAAACTCGGCATTGACGCTTCCACCTTCGCACCATCATTCTTACGGACCGATGGATTCTGGCCTTTGGTATGCCAGGACCACATTTTCCCATTTGCCCCCCGAGTCACGATGAGCACCGCTTCGCCCGAGAACGTCCAGATCCAATTGCCCGACGGAACCCTCGCCCAACACCCCGCCCACGCCACTTCGATGGACATTGCGATGGGGATCAGCGAAGGCCTGGCCCGCGCCGTCATTGCGGCCGAAATTGACGGCAAAATCGTTGACGCTGACCGCCCGCTTGGCGAACTGGCCGAAGGCACCGCGCCGCTGGCGATTCGGCTTTTGACTAGCCGCGACCGCGAAGCCTTGGACGTGCTGCGCCACTCGGCCGCCCACGTGATGGCACGCGCGGTGATGCGTTTGTACAAAGGAGTCTCGTTGGCGTTCGGTCCGACCACGGACGGCGGCTTCTACTACGACTTTGATATCCCGCAAAAGCTAAGCGAAGACGATTTCGCGAAGATCGAAGCCGAGATCAAAAAGATCATCAAGGACAAAGAACCGTTTGAGCGGTTTGCACTTTCGCGCGACGAAGCGAGGAAGTTACTGGATGACCTGAAGCAAGACTTGAAGGTCGAACACATCGACACGGGTCTTTCTGATCAAGCCAGCGTCAGCTTCTATCGCCAAGGCGAGTTCGTCGACCTGTGCCGGGGCCCCCACATTCCCGACGCGGGCAAGATCAAAGCGATCAAGCTGATGAGCGTTGCCGGTTCGCACTGGAAAGGCGACGTCAGCGGTCGGCCGCTGCAACGGTTGTACGGAACTGCGTTCTTTGACAAAAAAGAACTGGCGGCGTACTTGGAACAAATTGAAGAAGCGAAACGTCGAGACCACCGCGTGCTGGGTAAGCAACACGGACTGTTTTCGATCAACCCCGAAGTCGGCCAAGGATTGTGTTTGTGGTTGCCCAAGGGCGCGCGGGTTCGGGTGGCGCTGGAAGACTTCTTGCGAAAGGAATTGCTGTCGCGCGGTTACGATCCGGTCTATAGCCCGCACATCGGCCGCGTCGAAATGTACGAAACCAGCGGTCACTTTCCTTACTATCGCGACAGCCAATTCGCACCGCTATACGGCAGCGAAGTGGGCGGAATGTTGGACGCATGGGGCCAACGATTGCAGGCCGGCACGCTGTCGAAAGACGACGAAGACAAGTTGATCGCTGCAGCCGAAGTGTTTGGCGTACAACTGAAGAGTTACAAACCGTCGTCGTCAGATGATGCGAAACGCGAAGTGCTGCACGACTGGCAAGTCGAAAATGAGCGGTACCTCCTCAAGCCGATGAACTGTCCGCACCACTGCTACATGTTCAAGGCACAGCCGCGTTCGTATCGCCAATTGCCGCTGCGATTGTTCGAGTTCGGTACCGTGTATCGTCACGAGCAAACCGGCGAATTGAACGGCCTGCTGCGAGTTCGCGGATTGACTCAGGACGACGCGCACATTTTCTGTACTGCCGATCAGGTCGAAGAAGAATTCCGTGCGACAATCGAACTGACCAAGTTCGTGTTGCAATCGGTCGGCTTGAACGATTACCGCGTGCAACTGTCGCTGCGCGATCCCGACAGCACCAAGTACGTCGGCACCGAGGCCCAGTGGGATCAAGCCGAAGGCGCGCTGCGAGGCGTGTTGCAGCATTCGGGACTCGACTTCAACGAAGAGCCCGGCGAAGCCGCGTTTTACGGCCCCAAAGCCGACTTTATGATCCGTGACTGCATCGGCCGATCGTGGCAATTAGGAACCGTCCAGCTCGACTACAACCTGCCCGAGCGGTTCAAGCTGGAATACAACGGATCGGACAACACGACCCACCGACCCGTCATGATCCACCGCGCTCCGTTTGGTTCATTGGAACGTTTCGTCGGCGTATTGATCGAACACTTCGCCGGTGCGTTCCCGATGTGGTTGTCGCCGGAGCAGGTTCGCGTGTTGCCACTTAGCGACAAGTCGATCGAATACGCCGTTGCCGTCGCCGAACAGCTAACCGACGCTGGCTTGAAGGCGACGGTTGATAACACGGGCGGTAAGGTGCAGGCGAAGATTCGTAACGCGCAACTGGACTTGGTCAACTACATGGCTGTGGTGGGACCGAAGGAAGCCGAAGCGGGCCACGTTGCGCTGCGAGACCGCATCGACGGCGATCTCGGTTCGATGCCGATTGCCGAGGCGATCGCAAGACTGAACAAAGAAATTGAAACGCGAGAAGTTCGCCAAGCGGTGAAATCCTCCGATACGGTTTCGTACGAAGGATAGAGCTGATAGAAGCTTCCTCGACATCGTCAGGGAGCGTTCGGCCGAAAGATTCACGGCGCCGACAATTCGGTCGCCGTGAAGTCTTATCGCTTCAGTCGTACGTTCCCGCAAGGACACCCGCGATCTTGCGAACTAATTGATCGAGGCATGGTCCAGGACAGCGCTAATGCTAGTCGTGAACCGAGTTGGTTAAGCTGCACGTCGAAGACGACGGCTGGACGTTTCGATTCGCTCTCGCGGGATCGCACCGGGGCCTGTTTCTGTGCGCGACGAATCGGCATACCAGCGTCGTTCGCCGATGGCTTCCAGAATTCGGTTTGCTACGGCGACCGCGCGGGCGCCGGCGACTCCATCGACCGCGGGAGCGATCCCGGATTGGATGCTGATGACAAAGTCATGCAGTTCATCAAGGATTGCGTTCCTGGCTTGTAAATCGACGGTCTCGCACTTTAGCTTGCCACTAAACAAGGTCGCTCCATATCCGAGCGGGTTGTCTGTTTCCAACGACAGGTCGAACGATCGGTTGACCACTGAATCACACGGGCGAACCACCGACAGCGATGGTGTACCGAAGTCGATATCGGCGAAACCGTTGGCGCCGAAAATCTGCATGGTCCGAGCCGGCGTCGGGCTGATCCGAGAAGCTTTCAGATTCGCAACCAAGCCACATTCGAATTCCAAACGGGTTTCGACCATATCGTCATGATCGCTGATCACAGCCATCCCCGACGCGCGAGCCGAAACCAGCGGCGCGTCTGTCATCGACAGCACCAGATCCAAGTCATGGATCATCAGATCCATCACCACGCCCACATCTAAGCATCGACCAGGAAAGCTGGACGCGCGGACGGCTTCGACGTATTTCACATCGACGGCCAAGTCGCCCAGGGCCGTGAAAGCAGGATTGAATCGTTCGACGTGTCCGACTTGGATCGTCACGCGTTTCTTCGCCGCAAGCGCCGTCAAGCGATCGGCATCGGCGGAATGAATGGTCAGCGGTTTTTCGACAAAGACGTGTTTCCCGGCCAAGATCAAGTCGCCGGCGATTTCGGCGTGCGCATCGGTGGGAGCCGCGATGATGGCCGCATCGATGTGCGGAATCACTTCGCGATAGTCCGCATAGGTCGGAACCGAGAACAGCTTCGCCGCATTTTCTCGCGCCGCTTCGAACGGATCGCTGATTCCCACCAGCGACGTACCGTCGACCTGGCTGATCAGTTTCGAGTGGATGCGTCCAAGATGACCGGCGCCGATGACGGCGATGCGTAGCTTGCTCACGCTGCTTTCTTTCGTTGTTGACGTCCGCGACCGTGTTTGCCGGTAGCGGCGTAATCGATGAAGTCAAAGAACTGTTTGACGACGGGACGGATCGGACCTAAATCAAGAATCTCTTTTCGCGTCGCTTCGACACCGACTCGTGACCGATACATCAGCCGATAGATACGACTCAGGATTTCAACATCCTCAGTCGGATAGTCGTGACGTTTCAGGCCAACGCTGTTGACGGCCCGAGGCTTGGCGGGTTGCCCGTCGACGATCATGAACGGAGGAACGTCGTGCAAAATACGGCTCATTGCGCTGACGAAACTCATTTGTCCGATCGACGCAAAGTGATTGACACCAACGCCGCCTGCGATGGTCACGTCGTTGAACACATGAACGTGGCCACCGAGCATTCCGTTATTCGCGATCACGATGCGATCGCCCAATTTACAGTCATGCGCGACGTGGACGGCGGTCATCAAATAGTTGTTATTGCCGATTCGCGTGATCCCGTCTTCTTTGTCGGTGGCTCGATTGACGGTGCAGTGTTCACGAAACGTGTTGCAGTCGCCAATTTCGACGGATGTCGGGGTGTCGCGATAGCTCGTGTCTTGAGGATCGGTACCGATCACGCAACCGGAAAAGAAGTGATTCTCTTCTCCGACGGTCGTGTGTCCGCTGAAAACACAATGTGAATCGATGATGCAATCGTCGCCGATCGTGACATGTGGACCGATAACACAAAAGTGTCCGATGCGAATGTTGCGCCCCAGCTTGGCACGGGGATCAACAACGGCGGTTTGAGCGATAGTGTTGCTCATAGGAATTCCTGCAATCGACGCGGGTGTCGGAATCTTGGGTATCGGAATCTGGGAGATCGAATCGGTACAGCTTTGCTGGGTCTAGGCTGCATCGCGACGCTCGATACCAGTGTTCGTAAGTTTAGCTCTTCGGGTGTTTTGGGACTTCGCATCAGCCATTTGTTGCGACTGCCTTGAGGCTTGCTCGATCGCTAGCTTGTGCAGTTGGGCGGCCATCCGTCCGTTCAAGTTGTGCCCGCCTCGGAACGACGTGAACCGGCCAACGATTTCGACGCCAGTGAGTGCAAGGTCGCCGATCATGTCGAGTGTTTTGTGCCGCGCACATTCGTTTGCAAACCGAAAGCTGTTTTCAATGGGGCCGGTTTCGTCGATCACCAACAGGTCTTGGTTGGTGACGTGCGAGGCCAATCCGGTCGCTCGAATTTGTTCGGCCTGCTCGGCGGTGACGAACGTTCGGGCGGGTGCGATTTCGCGAATGAACCGGTCCGGCGTCAATTCGATGCCAAACGCTTGCGGTGCAATGGGCGTCTCGTCGTCGTAGCTGAGTTGGTATTCGTAGTACGTTTCGCCATGCTTCGATGGCATCGCCTCTACCCAACCGCTGCTGGATCCGACGCGATAACGGTCGTGAACGATTAGTCTTTGTTTCGGGCGAGCTTGGATCACCAAACCTGCCCGAGAGAGCTGTTCGACGAAGGCAAGGGAACTGCCATCAAGCGATGGCAATTCTTCACGATCGATCTCGACGATTGCATTGTCGATTTCGAGCGCCGCCAGGGCTGCCATCAAGTGTTCGACCATTTGGAAACGAGCATCACCACAAACCAAATTGGTTCGCAGGCTGGCGTCTTCGCGGTGCGAAACGTTTGCGACACATTGGGGACGGGAATCCAAGTCCGTTCGGACCATGCATATGCCGGTGCCCATTGGTGCGGGATGGACGGTGACAGTCACCGCTTGTCCGCTCCAATAACCCCGTCCGTGAATCATGCACGTGACGGCGGTCGTGTGTTCATTGCGTGAGCGATGCACGCGACTGCCTCCCTGCATCGAGTGGACCTACCATCCTTGGCAGGCGTGATCTTGTTCTTTGGGTTGAATTCGCCAAACCGTAGGCCGGGACGAGTCCCGGGCTACGCATTTGGGAATGTTTTGGGAAGGCGGTTTCAAGGATACAAGTTTCTGCACCCGAGAAACCGAAGTCCATGGCTAAGGTTCCACTCTGGAACGACTTAGCGGTTTGTTGGAGCCGCGGCGCCGTTGCCGGCAACGGAGTACTTGTCTAAGTACTGCATCACACCCTTGGTCATGTCCAAGTCGTCGTCGTGGTAGACAACGTTTTTCATGACGCCACGGATGACGGATTGGCCTTCTTCCAAGTCCATGTTTTCGCTGTTGTAACGCAGCACAAGGTTGATCTTGTAGTGTTGGGCCAAGAACTTCACACCATCAGCGATCTTCTGATAGTTGTCGAAGTAGATGCGAGCTTCCGCGTCGGCGAGCTCTTTTTTCTTGCGGGCCATGTCGAGTCGCAGCTTCGACTCCAATCCGGCAACTCGCTCTTCTTGTTGCGAGTATTCGGTCGAACCCGGCTTGAAGGATTTGATCTGTTCCGCTGCGGCCTTCAGTTCTTCCTGTTTCTTCTGCATCTCACCGCCGTAGCTCTTCAGGTCGTTTTCGACCGCGGCTACCTGAGCTTTGATGCCCGGGTGATTTTTGAAGATGAAAGCGACGTCGACCACCGCGACACGATGCCCCGCTTCTTGCGCAGTTGCCAAGCTGGGGGTCATCGCAGCCAGGGTTCCAATTGCCACTAAGATGGCTGCTTTGCCAATAAATCGCACGTCCGCTCTCCTTGCGTATGTGGTGCGTACTCGATCTAACGCCTGTTGATTTGCTCGATTCCACGCGAGGTGTCCGTCACCTGCGCCGAGTCATTCTGGCGATACCGGTTTCCAATCTTTCGGAAGCCCGACGTTTTGGATTGTGTCACCAGATCAAAAGGGCGTAAAGATTGAAATGGTCCGAACACCATGCCCGGAACCATTTTTCTACAAAATTATTCACTCAATGAAGAGTTCGTGATTCCGAAATCGAATCAGCCCTCGGGCCGAGCCGCAAGTCGCGGTTTCAAGACCATCACTCGACCTTCGCGGACAAATTCAATCTTGGCTTCGTCGCCTGGTGAGAGGTCACGAAGTCGAGCCAGAACATCGGATGTTCGGAAAATGCGTTTGCCCGCAATCGAGATCAGTCGATCTCCGATGCGAAATCCTCCCTGTTCGGCTGGTCCACCCGCCGTCACGCCCGATATGGTGACTTGATCACCGCGGTCCGATAGCGAAACTCCCAAAAAGGCCGTCATTTGCCGGCGAATTTGAACGCTTCGATCGGTCGCCGCATAACGGGGCCGCGCGCCGCGAATGGCTAACTCGAACAACGAGTTAGAAGTTATATCGGTTATGCGGGTCATGCCACCAAAATCGATTTTGTCAAAATCGTCCGATGGTCGATGATAATCGTTGTGCAGGCCCGTGAAAAAGAACAGCACAGGAATACCGACTTCGTAAAACGATTGGTGATCGCTGGGGCCATATCCCGAAGCGACTTTGAACAGATCAAACTTCGTTTCTCGGTTCGCACCTTCCACGATTTCGTCGATCACGTCCGCCGTGCCGGTGCCATAGACGGTCAATTCATTGTCACGCACGCGGCCGACCATGTCCAAGTTGATCATCGCCACGGTCGATTCGAGCGAAAAACGCGGATGACGGACGTAGTACTTGCTGCCCAGGAGCCCACGTTCTTCGCCCGTGAACGCAATGAAGACGATTCGGCGATGCGAGTCGATCATCGCCAATCGGCGAACCATTTCGCCTGCGGTTGCTAGCAACGTTGCCGTGCCGGACGCGTTGTCGTCGGCTCCGTTATGAACGGCGATGGTGCCGGGCGCTAACGAGCCCACACCGCCCATCCCGACGTGATCGTAGTGAGCCCCGATGACCACGGTTTCGTTCGCCAATTCGCCGTGTCCATCGATCACGCCGATGACGTTGGGCGATTCGCGGTTTGACGATTTCAATTCGACCGCAAGCGTTGCCGAAACGCCGGGAAGACGTCTGCTTTGAGGCGTCAAGTCGTCATCGATGGCGGTTTCCATTTCGGCCAGCGACCGACCCGTCGTGCGCGAGAGCAATCGATCGATCGTGTCGCGGGCGACCGAGACGACGGGGATCGAAGTGATCGCACCACCGGCGGCATCGGTTTCGGTTCGTTCACCCGCATCGGCGATGCCCAACACGCCTCGCCCGATGCTGGCCAATTCTTCGGTCATGGACTCGATCATCAACTCAACGCCTTCGATCTTTGTCTGCAACGTATCGCGATTGTTGACGGCTTCGGCAGGCAAAGCATCCAGTTGTTCTTGGATCGATTGGATCCGACCACGTTCGGCTTTGATTCGGTTTTTTTGGTCTTTGACGTTCTGCGCGATGCTGACCGGATCGTTGACGATAATCATGGCGCTGGCGCCGTGATTGATCGCGTTCTTGATCTTGGTTGCAAAGAAGGCATGACGGCTGTTGCGAGTCCCATCAAACGGGCTGTTGGGGTCAGCCATTTGAGGTTCTTTGCGAATCACGATGACGGTTGCACCGCGTACATCAACGCCGGCATAGTCGTCGTAGTTCAGTCTCGGCGCGGTGATGCCATAGCCCACAAACGCGATCGGTCCGGTCAACTGGCCCGTCGTGGAACCGACGGCCATCGGTGACAGTCCATCATTCAACCCGGCAATCAAGGCTTCATCTGCTTCGCCGACTCGAATCACCAATCGGTTCGCGTCGGCGGCACCCGCCTCGGCGCCCAAAGGAATCGACACGGGCTGAAACGGAGTGCCGTCCATCACCGTGGTATCGAGTCCGATCTTGGTCATTCGATCGGCAACGTAGTCTGCGGCCAGCAAGATGGTGTCGTCGGCAACGCTACGACCACGAAGCTCTTCGCTGGAAAGATACGCGATGTCGGCGCGCAGCAATTCCAATCGTTGTGCCGCCGGATCCAGTTCGGTGGGGGCCTCGACCGTCGATAGCAATTCTTGGCCGATTGCCGATTCGGTGCCCCAATCGCTTGCAAAGATCAAGCCGATCATGGTCAACGGTGCGGCCATGCAGCTTGCAAAAAATCCGTTCAATACATCTATCCCGAGCGCGACAGCGACTGTTTCTTTGATCCGTGCGTAAGGATAGAGAATCCAGGCAAGGGATTACAGTCCACGAGCCTGTTGAAAAAGGGGGCTTACCCCCTCCGACGTTCGAATTCACAATGTTTCAGGAACGTCTCCAAAGGGTCAGCCCTTTTTAACAGGCTGCTAAGCACCCGCCGAATCGGGAACATCGCGCGAGATCAGGAAGCTTCGCTCGCCCCGCGTCACGTAGATCGCTTCTTCGTTGAGACAGCGGCACAGTTCGACCAGAAATTGGACCAGCCCATCGAAGTCGGATTCGTTGGCAAACGAGACTTCGAATCGCTCCATCACGTCGTGGACCAGTTGTCCGGTGGGATCGACCCAGAACCCTTTTACGGGGGTCGGCGTTTGAGTGTACGCACGATAATGGTGCATCAAGAATTCGTGGATCGACGAACGAGCCGTTTTTTGTCCGTCGTAGAACCGCGGATCGTCCAGCTTGTGCGATGGGACGTAAAAGATCGTCACTTTGCCCAGGGCGATCAGGTGGTTCGTGGCGGCGGAGTCTTGTTCCGTCATCGCTTACGATTTGACCCACTTGCTGATCTGCTTGAACTCGGGCCGATCGGCCGTCCCGCACCATTCGAACATGACCGACTCGGCCGTCACGATCACCGCGCCGCAATCCACCATTCGGTCGATCGCGACTTCGTGATCCCGACCATGCCGCGCCGCAACGGCTTCGGCGACGACGTAAACTCGCAAGCCTTCGGCCAACAAGTCCAACACCGTTTGCAGCACGCAAATGTGAGTTTCGATGCCGACGACTAAAATTTGGTCGCGGCCATCGGCCGTCCAAGCATCAAGCGCGCCGCGGCACACGGCCGCTGAGAAATCAAGTTTCTCTTCCGGTGGCGGCAGCCGTTCGGCAAGCTCGCCAACCAAACCGCCGAGTCCCTTGGGATACTGAACCGTCGCGGCTGTGGGCACTCCCAAAAGATTCGCTGTCTCGATCAATCGGACGGTGGTGCGAATCACGTTGTCCGCGCTGCGAATCGCCGGCACCAACTTCTCTTGGATGTCGATGACCAACAAAGCCGATCGCTTGGGATCGAGTCGGTGGGGTGAGCGGAGATGCGGCATCCGTTGCAATACGATTCGTGGTTTACGAATCGCCTCCCGTCTTCTTCGGCTTCGCGGACGACTCGGTGGACTTGGGTTTCGAGTCGCTTTTGGATTCGGATTTGGACTCAGACTTGGATTCACCCGAGGACTGGCTCTTGGAATCGGCCGCGGCGGCTTTCTTGTAGCCTTCGCTGCGGTAGTCCGTTTGATAGAACCCGCTGCCCTTGAAAACGATCGCTGCGCCGGTGCCGAACAGTCGCTTGAGTTTCTGTTTCTTGCACTCGGGGCACTTTTTCAGCACCTGATCGTTGATTCCTTGAAAGACTTCCATCGCGTGACCACACGCGTCGCACTGGTAATCGTAGGTGGGCATACTGGATGATCGAGATCGGAAGGTGGCGTTCTGGGACTTGGGAAGCATCGGTCCTGGCAAGCATCGCCAGTGATCCCAAAAGATTACCTCCCGCTCGACGAAATGCCTAGGTTGCCAAAATCGAGCGAGGCCGGGAGCCGGCACACCCTACGAGAAGATGCGACGGCTACCGGCCTCGGCGGGTCTCGGGGTTTGAGTCCCGAGACGTTTACAGTCCAGTGTCGAGCAGGCGGGCTCTAGCGAACCGCGTCCCCATGGGGGTTGGTCGCTTGTTGCATCGGCGGATCGACGGGCGCGACGAACTTGTCACGCATGATCTTCCAGCTCGATGGCGGCTTTTCGGGGACAAAGTTGTTCATGAACACGCCCAACGCGGCACCAATGGTGTTTCGCTTGACATCGGTGAATTCGTACTGATCCCATTTCGGAGCCGTTTTCAGATCGAAGTTCGGAGCGTACATCTTCAACGCTTGCGGCAAAAAGGTGTTTGCTTCCAACGCGATCTGAACCAATTTGTACTGGGCGCGATCTTCTTGGCGTTTCGGCCAGGCTTCGATCAAGACGATGCCGGGTGTTCCCGCGTCGACTTGGCGAATCCAGTATCGCTGTTGAATTTGAGTGGCATCCAGATTGAACACGAACGGCAGCGGGCTGCTGATGATGTTCTTGCCCTGCATTTCCGGCGGCAGGTCTTGAATTCGGCATTCTTGTTTGCTGCGATCCATTTCGATCAATTGTTGACCGTTGCAGACCCAGTGTTCACCGAATTGGCCATTTTGTGGTTTGTAGTGAGGCTTGTCGCCATCGATGCCGGCAAAGAACACCAGTTGATCGACGCGAAAGAGTCCACGGTCGGGCGCCGCATACTTCAAGACTCCGTCGGCCCTCGTTGCGTGCAAACCGGCTGGCGCGGCGAACATATCGAAGTGCCAACGCGTGAATTTACACTCGAGCGTCTTGGTGCCTTGGCTTTGTTTTTGCCAAGCCAGCAACACTTGTTGCAATTGAGATTGGGCTTCCACTGAAAGTGGAGGAAACGGTTGTTGGGGGGCTGCGGCCGCCGCCGGTGCGGCGGCAACGCGTGCCGCGGGTTGGTTGGCATTGCCGAAGTTTCCTTCGATGCCTTGATCGAGTGGACGCTGGGCATAGCTGGGTGTCCCAGCGGGTTGCTGCGCGTTAGCGGCACTGGCCGCCATCAAAATCGCCAATCCGGTAGCAAGGGTTCGTCGCATCATCCTTCAGCGCCGCTTTCGTCGTTCGTGAAACTCACCCGCCAGACTCGATCCGTCGATCTGACGATTACGAAGCCCTTGTAACCAGGGATGCGATCGAAAGGAAAGAGGAGTTTCAGAATCGCGTTTCGCTTTCTTGCTCCAACCCCCCGGGCGCGTGAAGCTTTTCCGATTATTCAGGTCATATGGCGTGCCTTTCATGCCGATCATCTTTAATGAGTACGCAATCTCCGGGGGGAGAAACATGACCAGGAACCTAAATGCGGCGAATTTATCGCGCCGCCAATGCTTGTGCGCGATAGCGCTCTTGGCACCGGCCATCACCGCCGTCGGGCAACAACCGACCGCGCCGACACGAACGACCGAGCTTCGCACAACGGGCACGACATCGCTTCCGGTGCAAAGTCGTGTCTATCGACTTGAAGGGGCTACCAATGCGCCCGTTGTCGTGACGGCAATCGCGGCAGATCCACGGGGCCAGTATTTGGCGGTTTCGGGCGACGACCATGTGATCCGCATTCTTTCCGCGGCAAACTATCGTGTCGTTCACAAGTTGACCGGCCATCGTGACTTGATTCGATCGCTGGCATTCGATCCGGCCGGCGAGAAGCTGGTTTCGGCCGGCAACGATGGGCAACTGATGTTGTGGGATCGCGGTGATGCGTTCGCGCAATTGCAGGTCATGTCAGGAACTCCCGCGATTGCTCGCGTCCGATTCGCGCCGGACGGCCGAGAAATGGCCGCCGTCGGGTTTGACAACGAAATCTACTTGATCGGTCGGACCGTTCGCCCACGCTCGGTGCTGCAATGCGACTGTAACGACTTGCGGGCGGTTGCTTACCGCGAAGACGGGGCTGTTATCGCCGTCGCCGGACGCAGTGGTGATCTGCACCTGTTTCACCCCGAACGTGGTGAATTGTCCAGCGAACATCCGCTGCACAAGGGACGCATCCACGATGTCGTCTTCCATCGCCAAAGCAACATCGCCGTTTCGGTCGGGGAAGATGGCGACGTGACGGTATTTGACACACGCGAGCGAAAGCTTCGTCATCGTGTGAACGTGACCACCGGCAAACTGTTCGCGGTCGCGGTTCTGAACAGTCATTCCGTAGCGGTGGCCGGTTCGGATAACGTGATTCGCGTCGTCAATACAGACGTGGGCGAGGTCACGCAAACATTGGAAGGCCATCGCGGCAGTATCGCCGCGCTTGCGGCCAGCGATGACGGATTGGTGTCTGGTGGCTTCGACGCAATGCTGCGTCGTTGGTCCATCGCAGACATTGTTACCTACGGTGCCCGCATCGCAGATGCCGACGGTTCGGTCGGACGCTGAACACCAAAATTGTGGGCACACGGAGGTGCCGAGCGTGATCTGGAAAGCCAAACGAAACCGCGATCGAAAACCGACCGTCCGTACCGATGCGCTGAAACGACGCGCGGTAGGTCCGGAACGTTTGGAAGCTAGACGCTTGTTCGCAGCCGATCCGATTCACGTCGGTGTTGTCTACTTAGAAACGGACTACTTGGAGAGCGATCAAGACGTCGGCAGCGACTCGCGAGGCGACCGATTTATTCTGTCGTTCAGCGGCGGCGCGCCGGATACCGAGCTCAGCGAAGTCAAGATCATCACTGACAAGGACGGCGATGGCATCACCGTTGGCGACTTGATCTATGATACGGAGCAAGGCGGCCGCGGAAAAAATGGATCGCACGGGTTCAGTATCGTCCGCATGACTTCGGCGGACGGTCGTGAAATCGACGCGACGGCTCAAGTCGCCGATGGCGGTCAGGAATTGGTGTTGCGGCTGTCCAACTTCAAAGCCGGCGATCGGTTGGAGTTCACGCTCGACGTCGACGAAGTGCTGCGCAATGTCGTCGACCTGGCGATCTTCAACGACCGCCTTGATGTGATCGCGTCGGGACAAGAGTTCCAGGACTCGATCTTGGAAGCAACGTTCAACGCGCCGCATTTCGAAACGGCTCACGCCGACGCGATCTTCGAAAACGACTACGGTGATCCGGAATCTGCGTTCGGACTGAACTTGCCGCCTGATGAAGGTACCGGGCCGGACAGTCGCCCAAACCGGTCGGCGGCGGCGGTCGCGTCGGCTCGGCAAACGGCCAAGCCGATTGAATTGTCGGGTACCGTCTGGGTCGACAACAACCTGGACTCGATCCGCCAAGCCGGCGAGCGGGTTCTGCCCGGCGTCGAAGTCGCTCTTTGGATGAAGCACGCGACGGGCGTCTACGTCGACTCGGGGCTGCGCGCGACGACCGATGCGTCGGGCAAGTACATGTTCCCAAAATCGTTGGGCTTGAAACCGGGGACTTACCGCGTCGTTGAAACGCAACCCGACGGACTTTACAGCGTGGCGGCGATTCCTGGTCGCGTGGCCGGTGCATCCATTGGTACGGCGGAATCGAAAGACATTCTGACGGGTATCGATATCCTGTTGGGCGACACGTCGGCGGTGGACTACGATTTCGCCGAAGCCGAACCGGCTTCGATCTCGGGTGTTGTTTACATTGACGCAAACAACAACGGCAAACGAGACAACGGCGAAGTCGGCATTCCGGGCGTGACCATGCGTCTGGTGCCCTTCGATACCACCACCACGCCTTCGGTGTTGACGGTGACGACGAGCGGAAACGGATCGTACACCTTCACCGGACTGCCGCCGGGAAGCTACGAAGTCATCGAAGTCAATCAACCCTCGGGGCTGAACGACGGCATCGACACCGCCGGTACCATCGATGGGCAAGTTGTGGGTACCGCCGACAATCCCGGCGACCGGATTCACAGCATCACGCTGATCGGTGGCAGTGACGGTGTTGAATACAACTTTGGTGAAACGCCCTACGGTTCGATCGCCGGGTTCGTCTACTTAGCGGGACCGGGCCAAGATTGCGACGGTGATCATGATGGCAACGGCAGCACGCCCATCCCGGGCGTTCGCGTCGAATTGCAAACCGAATCGGGTACCACCGTTTTTCGCACGACGACCGGGGCGGATGGTGGGTATCAGTTCGCCGAGATTCCAGTCGGCAACTACCGCATCGTTGAATTCACGCCTGACGGGTTGATCGATGGTGGATCCCATGTCGGCCGAATCAACAACATCACCGTCGGAACGTCCGTGGACGGTGGATTGATTTCGCAGATCGCGATGACGCCATCGGGTGTCGGCCTCGAATACAACTTCTGCGAAGCGGCACCGGCGACGCTGTCCGGATACGTGTACCAAGACGGTGACGACGACGGGAATCGCGATGCGGGCGAAGAACCGATCGCCCAGACGCAGGTCACGCTGATCAACGGTGCTGGCGAAACCGTCGCCACAACGACGACCGATGCGGCGGGACGATACGAATTCAAAGACCTGATGCCCGGCGACTATTCGATCGTCGAAACACAACCGGCCGGGTTCTTGGACGGCAAAGACTCCGTCGGCAACATTCGTGGAACGCGGCGCGGTCGTGATGCCGGCAACGATACGCTAGCGTCGATCGAATTGAAGCAGGGCGACATCGGCGTCGAATATAACTTCGGTGAATTGAAGCCGGCATCGCTGTTTGGGCAGGTTTTTGTCGACACCGATGACGACTGCGAACGAGACGAAGATGAGCTCTTGTTGGCCGGCGTAACGATTCGCTTGGTGGACGCGTCGGGTACCGAAGTGGCAACGACAACGACGAACGCCGACGGAGCGTATTCGTTCACGGGATTGCGTCCCGGAACGTACACGGTCATCGAATCGCAACCCGACGGATACTTCGAAGGCAACGCGATACCGGGATCGGCGGGCGGTACCGCGCTGGACGGCAGCCGCATCGGCAGCATCACGCTTGCGTCGGGTGTCACGGCGGTCGAGTACGATTTTTGCGAACGACCACCGGCCGAGATTCGCGGATCGGTATTTTCGGATCTGGACGAAGATTGTGAATTCGATGCGAACGAAGTCGGCATCGAAGGCGCCCGCGTCGAACTTTACGATGGCACCGGCAAATTGGTCGGTTTCACCAACACCGATGCGTCCGGTAACTATCAGTTCACAAACTTGCCGGCCGGCGAGTACTCGGTCCGCGAGATTCAACCGGCGGGTTGGTTGCAAGGCGGCCAAAAAGCGGGCAGCCACGGCGGCGACGATTCGCAAACCGATGTGATTTCACGAATTCCCGTCGGTTGGGGCGAGCGACTGACGCGTTACAACTTCTGTGAACTCGAACCCGCTAGCATCGCGGGTATCGTTTACGTCGACGGCAACGGTGACTGCATCCGCGATCCCGGTGAACCGCCGCTGGAAGGCGTCACGATAGAGCTGCGTGATGCGTCGGGACAATTCATCTCAAGCACCGTTACCAATGCTGATGGCGCGTACAGCTTCACGGGGCTGCGACCGGGAAGCTACCAACTTTTCGAGCAACAACCCGACGGCTACTTCCAGGGCGGCCAAGTCGTTGGCACCGGTGACGGCCAAGTGTTGGGCGAGGACTTGTTGGGTGCTCGTTTGCACTCCGGCGAGATGCTGGTGAACTATGATTTTTGTGAATTACCGGCTGCGTCGCTTGGCGGTCGTGTCTGGAAAGAAGCCGTTCCCAATCAAGTCTTCGACCCCGGTGACGAACCGCTGGCCGGCGTACTGGTCGAACTGATCGATGATGCGGGTTCGATCGTGCGCCAGGTTCGCACCGATGCGTCCGGCGACTACTTGTTCAATCAACTTGCGCCCGGCGTCTATTCGGTGCGCGAAACACAGCCGGCTGGTTTGTTCCACGGCGGCCAAGTCGTGGGCGACGTCGGTGGAAGTGTCGGCGGTGATGACTGGTTGGTCGGCATCGAGCTGCGCGGCGGAGTCGACGCGCGTCACTATGACTTCCCCGAAGTGCCGCCGGCATTGATTTCAGGACACGTGTTTCAAGACGGCGAAGCGATTCGCTTGTCGGGCACACCCGATGCGAAGGACCTACGCCAATACCGTGATGGCGAATTGACGCCGGACGACACGCTGCTGGGCGGGGTGACGATTGAGCTGCGAAACTTGTTGGGGTTACCATTCCTAGCCGACCGAGCGTTGCCGGGTGTCTACGAAGACGGACCGATTCGCGTCACGACCGACGAAAACGGATACTACGAGTTCACGGGACTGCGGCCGGGCGTCTACCACGTCTATCAAGTCCAGCCTGAAAACTACGTCGACGGTCTGGATACACCCGGTTCGACCGGCGGTATTGCGGTGAACCCGGCCGACGTCGTTGACGACGACGATCGGATCGTGATCCAGACACTGTCGCAAAACGAAGCATCGGATCCGCGGAACGACGCGATTTTGAACGTGACACTCATCGGTGGCGGCGAGAGTATCAACAACAACTTCAGCGAGATCGTGATCGCGCCGAACCAGATTCCGCAATTGGAACCGCCGCGCCCTCAAACGCCCCGTGCTGAACAACCTATCGAAACCTTTGATCCTCGAATCCGAATCGTCTCGTTTGCTCAACCGTTGACCTATCGAACGCCGGTGGTCACCGACGATGAATGGGCGGTGTCATGGCACTTAAGTGTGATCAACGGCGGTTTCCCGGGTGGTGGTGTCGTTGGTGAAGATGGTCTGATTCAAGGCGTCAGTACACGCAAAGTGTCGGGCCAGTGGATCGATGGCAACCAGGACCGGGGTCGTTGGACGATCGTCGATCGTGACGGTAAGCGAATGGCAAAAGGCGATGCCCTGACGCTTGGTGTCGAGGACGGTTGGGCTCTGGCGGGTGACTTCGATGGCGATGGAGTCGACGAGGGCGTCTTGTATAAGAACGGCCAATGGTTTGTCGACTTCAACGGTAACGGCAAGTGGGACGCAGGCGATTTGTGGATGCAGTTGGGCACTGAACTGGATCGACCCGTCGTGGGTGACTGGGATGGTGACGGCAAGGACGACATCGGGATCTTTGGTCGCCAATGGCACCGTGACGAACAGAAGATCAAAAAAGACCCCGGCTTGCCGGACCCCGACAACAAACGTCGACGCGAAGTTGATTCGCGATCCTTGGCGACGATAGACGACGATGGCGACGATGGCGACGATCGAAAGCGGTTGATGGTTCGTGGGGATCAAGGGTCGCTTCGCGCCGATGCAGTCGACCACGTTTTCAAATACGGCGAACAGGCCGATACGCCGATCGCAGGGGACTGGAACGGCGACGGAATTGATCAGATCGGCGTGTTCGATTCGGGCAACTGGTTGCTGGACGCCGACGGCGACGGTCGATGGACCGACAACGATGAAAAGGTCAAGTTCGGACAACCCGGCGATGAACCGATCGTGGGCGACTTCAACGGTGACCAGATTGACGAAATCGGTGTCGTCCGCGGTGACCTTTGGATCATCGACACGGACGGCGACCGACGGATCACGGGCAACGACTTGCAAATTCAAGTGCCGCGAGACAATCCCGATAGCCAGCCGGTCGTCGGTGACTTCGACGGCGACGGAAAAGATGACGCAGCATACTACGATGAATCCGCGTAGTAAAAAGTAGCCATCACCCGGAGGGTGATGTAGACATTTTTTTTGGTCTTGTGATTTGGGAATGTCTTCGTGATCAGGCGAATAGCTCGGCGGGTCTTGCGGATGTTTACGATCGCGATCATCCCTTACGTTGTTGTCGTAGCCGTTGTCTTCTTTTTTCAACGGCACTTGCTCTATTTTCCGTCGCATCATGATGGGGCGTCACGGCTGAGTCCGTGGATCGAATCGGAGCAAGCGATAGGCTTTTGTCGCGAGGTTCCTGATGCGACGACCATTTGGTTGATGACGCATGGCAACGGCGGTCAAGCCGCGGATCGAGACTACGTGCTTGGACGAATGTCAGAGACGGATTCGCTGTACGTTCTTGAGTATCCGGGGTACGGGGCTCGCGAGGGAAAACCGACGCGGGCGTCGATTAACCAAACAGCGGCCGACGCCTATCGGCTTCTACGGTCGCGAAATCCGAACGCCACGATTTGCGTTCTCGGCGAATCACTGGGCAGCGGTCCCGCATGCTCGCTCGCCAAGGAAGCAACGCCGCCGGACAAGATCGTACTCGTCGTCCCGTTTGAATCGTTGGCAAGCGTCGCCGCGAAACGGTTCTTTTTTCTTCCGGTGCGTCTCTTGTTGCTGGACCGATGGGACAATGTGGCGGCACTGAAAGACTACCAGGGTCCGGTCGAGATCTTCGGCGCCACCAACGACGAGATCATTCCTGTCAAACACGCCAAGACTCTCACCGAGCAAGTCACCGGCGCCCGTTTCACACCGATTCCCGGCGGCCACAACGATTGGTCGTTGCAGGCCGGCGTGAAGATCCAACGTTGATCGTGCCTCGACTGCGGATGCAACGATCGAATTGAGGAGACTGTTTCAAGTAGTTATGTTTTGGCGAACGAAATATTCCACTTCTGCGATTGACACGCAGGATTTCGCAGCTTCACGGGGCCTCCCTTTTGCCCCTTCGAGAAAGGCTTTCGAGTAGCACGGGATCAGTCGTGTTTGTGACAAATCGTGTTGATCCGTCGCCCATCAACATCATCATTCCGTTCGCATGAAGACTTCCATAGCCTACTTCTCCACTTGCTGATTGCTGCCATTCGTCACGGATCCCCAGAGTCAACGGACGAAGGCCCGAGGGATCGCCCCAGGGAACCAGTGCGGTATCGACTTCGCCAACCATAATGGTGTTTCCAAGGTCGTCAAAGTCTTCGAATCGAATTGGCGATCGAGACTCGAACACTTCGGGGTTGCCAGCGTTGTGGCTAAGTCCGAACCCGTCGGGCGACCAAATCGGGTTTCCCATCGAAGGGCAGATGGATTCGTAAGTGACTGTGCGAAACGTGCTGGCGTTGGGTTCCGCATTCCACGCTTTCGTTTCATCCAATTCAGGTTGGGAGTAATGCGAGTAGGGAAGAATGTGATACATCCAATTGCGTTGCGTCGTCGTTGCGATTTCGTTGGGGCGGTACGTCGACAAGTCGCTGTCACCTCGCAATTGGTTTTTTCCGACAAAGATTGGATCCGGCGATGTTGCCAGCCACCCGAGTTGATGAACGATTCCAGTAACAGCGATACCCAACGCAAACAAAATCGTGCATAGCAAGATCACCGAGAAACTGGCGCGGACACTCCATCGGATTTTGGCGTCCGAAGCACGCCGAGAATTGCATTCCTTCGCCAGCCATAGGACGAGATAGTGACAACACGTTGTCGCAACGAGGAAACTTGCCAGCGCGACTGCGATTCCTCCGGCGTGTGGCTGCACCTTCGATGCCGACGACTGAGCAAAATCGGTCCAACCAAACAACAGCGATGTAGAAATCGGCGCGGGAGTCGCGGCCAGCAACACCATGGCACCAATTCCCAGAGCGAGCAGCGCCAGCGATTGTCGTAGCGACATCACTCTCGGTCCAATGTGTAGGTTGCGCCGCTTTTTTTCCAGGCTCCCGGCGTCATAAGCTCGCGGGCTCCTGAAATCATGGTCAGCACAAGGATGAAAACGGATCCCCACAGGAAGACGACGGCCATCGCTTTCGTCCACGAAAGCGATGGCAGCCAATGGGACTCTTTCGCGATGAAATTCCACAGCGTTCGGATGATCACCGTCGATAGAATCACACAGACGAGTAGAAACGAAATCGCTTGGAGTCGCTCGCTGCTGGAACCCGATAGTCGCAAGACTGTGTCAATATCCTCCGGCAAAACGCTGGGCATTCCGGCTAGAAATGTTCGAAGCATTTGACTTCATCCTGTTCTCAGATGATTCCTACCGCTTCGCGAAGACGCGTTTGAGTTCATCTAGGCTGGTTAATCCGCGGGCGACGGTTAGGATCGCTTCGGCTTGTAGGCCGCGGTGGCCTTCGGACTTTGCGACTTGGTTCAAGCGGCTGATGTCTTGGGTCTTCAGGATCGCTTTTCGCAATTCTTCGCCCGGCGTCAGTAGTTCAAAGATCGCGATCCGGCCGAAGTATCCGCGGCCATTGCAAACGTGACACGGAATCAGCGGCGCCGGTTTGCCGTTCTCGTCGACTTGTTGTTCGATGGGCGGCGGGATAAACGGACCGTACAGCATCGCGACGCGGCCGGCCGGGATGCCCAGTTGTTTCAAGAGTTGCGGTGGTGGTTCGAAGCCGAGTTTGCAATTGTCGCAAAGTCGGCGGACCAGTTTTTGACAAAGTACCGCACCGATCGTTTCACTGATCTCTTTCGATGATTCGCGATAGCGATCGACCAAACGGACCAAGCCTTCCATCGCGTTGTTGGCATTCATCCGCAGATAAACTTGTTTTTCGGATGACTTCACCTGCTTCAAGCAGATTTGCATCGATTCCGGTTCGGGCAGTTCGGGAAACAGCAGCACGTCCGGCTCTTTCAAGATCATCTTTTTGACCATCTCGACTTCCGTCTTGCCCGAGTCGCCGCCAAAGAAGTTTTGGTTGACGTTGATGATTTCTGGTTCGGGCGCCGTTTGATCTTCGAACGATTGAAAGTCACGGACCAAACGATCGGCCGCATTGACGGCGATGCCCCAGGTCGTCGTCAGGCCTTCGCCCTTGGGCGTTGTGATCAAGACGATGTTGCCGTGCTCGTCAAGTTTTTGTTTGAAGGCGTCAAACAACTTGTCTCGCATGCCCAAGTCACTCATCCGATCGAACGGAATCTTATCCATTGCGATCCGACATAACACGCGTTCGCCGGTGGCGACACCTTGCGCTTGAACGGTGAGCGAGAATTTGTCCTTCGCGATCTTCAATCCAAGCGAGCCCGTTTGTGACGAACGGCGATCGGCGGGATTCATCAGCGACAATTGCTTCAGCGCGTACAGCATCGCGTCGCCGGTTTCGCGGTCAATCGGCGGCAATTGTTCCCAATTGCCGTCGATTTGGTAGCGAATCGCACACGCGTTTTGCGAAAAATCCAACAAGATGTGAGTCGCTCGCGACTGGATCGCGTGCGCCAGTTGACCGCCAATCATTTGATAGCCGGGTCCTTGGCGTGTCGCGATCAGCAGCGACTGTGCTTGGGTCCGTTCGGAAATTCGTGGAGCGAATTCGACCGGAGCAACGGTTTGCCAAAGTTGGATTTCTTCTTTTTCGGCCATCGTGGCAAGATCGTTCGGATGAAGGGGAGTGAATAGGAAAAATTCGGTCGCTTACAGAATACCCGGCGCCTTCACGTCGATACCCTTCAGCGCCATCTTGAGCGCCTCTTTGTTAGGTGCCACGGCGAAGGCGGTGGGGCGGTCGATCAGTTCATCGTCGATCAACTGCTTCAAGCTCATCGTAAAATCTTGCATGCCGTCCTCGGCACCGATGCGAATCGCGTCGGGCAGTTTGTGATCCTGGCCTTCGAGGACCAGTTTGCGAATCATTGGCGAGAACGTCATGACTTCGCACGTCGGCACGCGAGGCACATCGGGCCGAATCGTCTTTAGCAGTTTTTGCGCGACGATACCCTTCATATTGAAAGCGATGGCCGATCGGATCGCACCGTGCATTTCTTCGGGGAACAAGTCCAAGATCCGTCCGATCGTTGTCGATGCACTTGCGGCGTGAATCGTTCCGAACACCAAGTGACCGGTTTCTGCGGCGTGGATCGCCGTCATGAATGTCTCTTCGTCCCGAAGCTCACCGACCAGGATGATGTCGGGGTCTTCTCGCACCGCGTGCTTCATGCCGACTTCGAAGTCGAGCACGTCTTGGCCGATTTCGCGTTGGTTGATCAAACACTTGTCTTCGGTGTAAATGAACTCGATCGGATCTTCGAGCGTCAAAATGTGTTTGCGATAGATGCTGTTGATGTAGTTGAGCATCGAACCGATCGTCGTCGATTTGCCCGAACCCGTCACACCGGCCAACAACACCATGCCTTGGTCAAAGTGGCAAAGCGTTTCCATGATGGGTGGCAAATACAAACCCTTGAAGTCGGGGATGAAGTTGCTGATCCGGCGGGCGACCAATCCGATGTTGCCCAGCGACTTGAGCATGTTGACGCGGAATCGCCAGCGGACGCCATCGACGTGGATGACGTGCGAAAAGTCGGCGCCGCCTTCTTGTTCGAAGATGATCAAGTTCCGCTCGTCCATCATCGGCAACAGCAGCCGCACCATTTCTTCCATGTCGATCAGCGGCCGATTGAGCGGTTTGAGTTCGCCCCGAACGCGGACCATCGGCGGCTGGCCGACCTTCAGGTGCAGGTCGGACCCCTCCAGCTTCACCAGCGCCCGGAAGATCTTGTCGACCTCAAGTTCTCCCTTTTCCTGCAGCAAACTCGCCCGCAAGCGTCCTGCGACGGCCTCGGCGGAGTTGTCTTGGAGGACCGCGGGCGGCGGAGCTGATTTTTTGTGCGACATGGAATCGGGAACTATTCGGGAAGAAGAAGAGCGGCGTCGACGTCCGCCCATTCTAACTCGACCTCAGTCCTTTGGTTAGCCGATGCAGATTCCGCTGTTTTCGATTCGGTAGGGCACAATCGACTCCTCGCACGGGCTTCCACGATGTTTTGCGACACACAGGGCACGACCGACTTGATTTCCGTCGCGAGTCTTTCCCATCAAAATGATCGTGTTGGCGTTGGACAGGACATCGCCGCTTTCGATCGGCCGCGAAATCAAGTCGTCCAGCATGACTTCGTGGCTGGTCGCCAGCAGCAAACAGCCCAATTGTGTGTGCTCGTAGGCCGCGGCGGCGACGCGATCGGCGTTTTCTCGGAATCCGACGCGGAACAGATCGCGGGCCAGCCAATCGTGCTCTTTGCGGATGATTTGGTGGTAAACGTATTCGAACAATTCGTACTGGATCGAGTCGGCTGCTCGGTCGGCGGGTTCGATTCCGTCGATCACGGCGCGGCGGACGCCGTGGATGAAGTTGCCATAGAAAAACGCGATCGCTTGGTCCAGTTTCTTAGCCTGTTCCGACTTCCATCGCCGCCAACCGTCGGCATCCATATCCGATGCGGTGACGCGCCGCCCGACGTTGCGAAACACGTGCATGGCGTCGGTTCGAGCCCGATTGGGATCCCAGACGGTCGCCGCATCGACGCGGTCAACAATGGGAGTCTCGATCAAGTCCCAGTCAAACATCCGCTTGGCATAGTCGCGATGATTTTGCGAATCGCCACGAGACGTCAAGTCGAAAATGATGCCACGCTGGCCTTCTTGGTCTTTGCCGGCACTGGCGAACGCGATCCCAAGCTGAGTCTTTCCAATCCCGGTCGCACCCATCACGACGGTCAATGTGCCCGGCAGCAATCCGCCACCGAGCATGTCATCAAGTTGAGGGCTTCCGGTGCTGATTCGGTGGTTCATAACACAAGTTTTACGGTTTGGACCATTTGGGCAACGCGACGTCGGCAAAACATTGGCGCACTTGGCGAAAACCCAGATTTCGCCCCTGCAAGGAACAACGTTCGATCGGGTATGCTCCCAACCACGCATGGATCGTTTTTAATCATCTAGGAGCCGAGATGGCAACCGAGGCAGCAACGCTTTCACCAACGCAGGACGCACGGGCGACGATTGCCGCGGATGCGATTTCCCCGGATTTGATTGAAACGCCGCGGATCGACGATTCCGTCGAAGCCTCTTCCGACGACAAACTCAGCCCCGTCGGCCATACAATGTCGGCGGTCCGTTGGGACTATCTGGTCTTCTTTGTCGCCCTGCACGCGATCGCTTTGCTTGCGGTGCTGCCCTATTTTTTCTCCTGGGCCGGTGTGATCGCGTTTATGGCAGGCGTCGTCGTTTTCGGACAGATGGCGATTCCGATCGGCTATCACCGTATGTTGTCGCATCGCAGTTTCAAGTCGCCGAAGTGGTTCGAACGCACGCTGGTCACGCTAGCCATGTGTACCGCGCAGGAAACGCCCGCGCACTGGGTTGCTTGGCACCGAATGCACCATTCGCATAGCGACCACAAAGACGACCCGCATTCGCCGCGGATCAGTTTCTTGTGGTCTCACGTTCAGTGGCTGGTCCACGAGACACGAACGCCGCTAGCGACTTATGCGATGTACGAAAAGTACGCTCGCGACGTGTTGGCCGATCCGTATTACCGATGGCTCGAGAAGCTTCCCATCGCGGCGGGAATCTTCTTTTTCGGCCATGCGATCGTTTACGCCATCGTTGCCAACGTCGTGTGCGTGATGATTTACGGCAATTCGCCTGAAGCGTATCGGATGGCGGCGAGCGTGTTTTTGTGGGGTGTGGTTGTCCGAACGGTTTGGGTTTGGCACATCACTTGGGCCGTCAATTCGTTGACGCACGTGTTCGGCTACCGAAATTACGAGACGACCGACGACAGCCGCAACAACTGGTTTGTGACCTTGTTGACCGCTGGCGAGGGCTGGCACAACAACCACCACGCTGACCCAGCCAGCGCGTCGGTCCAGCATCGTTGGTGGGAAATCGACATCAACTATTACACGATTCGCTTGTTCGGCGTGTTGGGCCTGGCAACCGATATCATCCAACCGCGACACATTCGCAAAGCCCAGGCGGCAAAGTCTCGGTCGAAAGCGTAAGATGGCGGCCCACGCGTTGGTTTCGCGAACTCGCGAAACCGACGATCACGCCATTTTTAGGTGGATGCCTTGTCGCGATCTGATTGCCTCTCAAAAGAACCGATGTCATCAACGCGGCTCGGTTTGCTGTTCATGGTCGCCTGTGTGGTTTTTTCGGGTTGCCGCCCGGCAGTCAACGATGGAATCACCTTCTCGGATGTGGTGCAATCGCAAACGCAACCGATCGAGGACTTCTCGGAACTTGCTTTCACGGGCACCGACGGTCGACCGGTCAAGCTAGTCGAAGGGATGAAACGCAAGTACACCGTCCTGGTCGTGACTCGAGGATGGACCGGTGCGATCTGTTTGTATTGTGCGTCGCAGACGTCGAAATGGGCGCGTCGGTTCGACGAACTGGAACAGTATGACGCCGAACTGGTTGTCGTTTTTCCCACCGAGACCGACGGCGATGTGAAGTTGGTGGAAGAGCTTCGCAAGAAGATCACGGGCGGTCCCGTCGAAAACGAATCGATCCCCTTTCCGATTTTCTTAGACATCGATTTACAATCCGTTGACCAATTGGGCATTCGAGACGAATTGGCCAAGCCGGCTACCTACATCGTCGATCGCCAAGGGAGAGTTCGATTTGCTTACGTCGGTCAATCGATCGCCGATCGACCATCGGTCGACGCCATTTTAAAGCAACTAGAGCGGATGAGTGATTGAGTGACGCCGCCTTCAACGATCGCTTTGTCAATCAATGCGTTGCGCTAAAATTCTTGACCGCCGACGTCGCGCGGGAAGCGTTGGCCGAAGCATCCAGTGGTGGTATGTCGATCGAATCCTTGGTCGTGCGTCGTGGTTGGATGACGCCGGACTTGGTCGACATCGCCGAATCGTTGTTGCATCCGACCGATACGGTGCCGGGATACGAGTTGCTTGAAGTTCTGGGCCGCGGCGGAATGGGCGTGGTCTATCGGGCGCGGCAATTGGATTTGGATCGAATCGTTGCGATCAAGACGATCTTGCTTTCCAGCATGACCGGAGCCCACGTCGCCCAGCGGTTTGAACGCGAGGCGATGGCGGTGGCTCGTTTGCAACACCCCGGGATCGTCCAGGCTTGGAACTACGGCCAGCACAACGGTCGCTACTTTCTGGTGATGGAATTCATCAAAGGGCAACCGTGTGACCAATTGGTTCGTGGCGGCCAGCGGTTGTCGCCCGTCATTGCGTGGAACTTTGTTCGCCAAGCCGCGGCCGGATTGTCGCACGCGCAAACGCACGGCGTCATTCATCGCGATATCAAACCAGCCAATCTGATTGTGACGTCGCCGCCCGAAGGTTCGTCGCTGCCGGCGGGCGTGGACCAATTGAAGATCACGGACTTCGGGTTGGCGATCCTGTCGGATACGGGTTTCGATCAAGCCCGCATCACTACGGACAATGCATTGGTGGGCAGTCCGGCTTACATGTCGCCCGAGCAGTTTGACAATGGCACGATCGATTTTCGTAGCGACATCTACTCGCTCGGCATCACGGCGCTGCACTTGTTGAGTGGCCAAATGCCGTTTGCGGTAAAGAGTCTGGTTCGGTTGGCGGCGCTCAAGAAGTCCGGTTTGCCGGACGGCGATCCGCTGCTGCGCGATTTGCCCAATGGCCAAGCCGAACTGCTGCGATCGATGATCGCGCCATCGCCTGATGACCGGCCGGCGAGTTATCGCAATCTAATCGATCGTATCGACGCCCTTCAGCTATCGCCAACGCCACACAACGTCGATTCAATGGCGGAAACGATGACCTTTGATCCGAGTGTGACCTCGGATCCGACACCCAAGAATTTGGCGGTGACGCAGCCCTTCGATTCATCGGTTCAACCTGTTCGTGGTCAAACATCGGTCCAGATTCACCGTCGTCGATGGATCTACGGTTCGATCGCCGCCGTCGCAGTCGGAGGATCGTTGGTGGCGTTTGCCGCGTTTGCGTTGCGCCCCAATGCACCGGGGGTGCGCCAGTTCACTCGTACGGAAGCTCTGGAGACTCTTTTTGACGGAATCACCTTGGCGGGATGGGACGTCGGCGGTTCGATGGTCGGCGCTTGGAATGTCGTCCCGGCACCTGACGATTCGACCAGCATCGCGTGCTTGGCTCGACAAGGCGCGATCACACGCCGGTTACCCGACTGGCCGCATCAACGGATCACACTGCTGGTCTACCTGTCCGATGAAGCAGCCGTCGCGGAAGTCGATTTCGGTTTCGACGCAGGCGACAACGACGCCGTCCGGTCGACGCTGCGTGTGCAATCGGATTTGATCCAGTTGGGTACAAAGCAGGGCGATTTCGGCGACTTGAACGTCCAGCACCAAGAACCCGCGCCTTTGTCGATCTTGGATCGGTTTCACGTCGTCCACATCGAGCGTCAAGGCGCCGAATGGTATGTCTTTTTCGAGCAGGTCTTCGTTGGCTGGCTGCCGATTGACGGAAATGAAACGGATGCCGGCGATCTGCGATTGGTCGTGCGAGGGAACTCGCCTGACGAGCCAACGATTCATTTTGCTGACGTTCAAGCGAACCGACTCGGTCTCGCGACAACTACCAAACCTTCCTCCGCTACCCCATGACTGGCGATGTCGAATCCCTCACTTCCCATTGACCCATCGTCCGACAAGCCGACGGCGGAGGTCCCTTCGTTCGGCTGTATCGTTTACGTCAAACGCGATGTGAACGGTGGCGTCGTCGCACGTGTTGCCAATCTGGACGGCATCTCCGTAGTCGCGTCGACCGAACGTGACGCGCTGGCCAAGATTGTGCCCGAATTCAAACAGCGTGTTCGTGACGGCTTGGCGTCCGGCCAACCGATCGCGTGGATCGATCCGCCGTTGCCAATGGAAAGCGACGAGCAAAAGCGGTTCTTGCCGACGCACCTTTAGCACCCTTTTTCAACAGGCTGCTAGGTCACCGCCCGATCAAGACGCTCGTCGGTCTGCCGTTGATGGACATCGCGGGGCCCGTTTTGCCTTTTGCGTCTGCCAGCAAGTACAATCTGGCCTCCGATATGTCCGACTCGTTTTCTCGTTGTGGAAACGCTTGCCATGCGCACCGCTTTCGTCTTCGTCTTTCTTTTTTCATTCGCCAGTGCCGCGTCGGCTCAAACCCCCGAGACGCTCGGCCGAATCGAACGACTGGACCCGGCGCTGGACCAATGGGTCAGTGAAGATGCCAAGATCGAAGTCCTGGCCGCCGGTTTCACTTGGTGCGAAGGGCCCGTGTGGGTCGACGACAAACAAGGCGGCTACTTGCTGTTCTCGGACATCCCTCGCAACAGTATCTTCCAGTGGTCCCAGCGTGATGGCATCCATCTGTTCATGCAACCAAGTGGTTACACCGGAGTGAGCTACTACGGATTGGAACCGGGCAGCAACGGACTAGCCCTCGACCGATTGGGGCGATTGACGGCTTGCGAACACGGCGACCGCCGAATTTCTGTCCTGACGCGTGGCGGCGGCAAACGAACGCTCGTCGATCAATACCAGGGCCGTCGTTTGAACAGCCCCAATGACTTGGTGATCGATTCGGCCGGCGACATTTACTTTACCGATCCGATTTACGGTTTGCCCGAACGGGCTAGCGATCCGCGTCGCGAACTTGATTTTTGCGGCGTCTATCGATTAGCAGCCGACGGCAACCTGACGCTTCTGACCAAACAATTGACTCGGCCCAATGGGATCGGGTTGTCGCCGGATGAAAAAACCCTTGTCGTCGCCCAAAGCGATCCCGATAAGCCGATCTGGATGACGTTTCCGATCAAGCAAGACAAGACGCTTGGTGATGGAACGCAGATTGCCGATGCCTCCGACGCGATGAAGCAATCGCAAGGTTTACCCGACGGTTTGGCGGTTCATTCCAGCGGAACGATCTTCGCCAGCGGCCCGGGCGGCATCTTCGTGATGACGATGGACGGCAAGCTGCTGGGCCGAATGATCACCGGCCAACGGACCAGCAATTGCACGTTCGGCAAAGACGAAAAGACGCTCTACATCACCGCTGACTCGTACGTTTGTCGCGTCAAGTTGAAGTGATCGAATCAAACGTCGCTCACATGTACCAACGTTCGAAGTATTTGTCGTTTGCCATTTCGATAGCGTCTGCGGTCGGGGCGTCATCGATGTCGGGCCCGTCCAGTTCGTCCAGCACGCGGTCGGCTCGGTCGGCATTGGTTTGCAATCGATGCAACCACAGCGACTTGAGTGTGCCGATGCTGTCGAACCGATCCGGTCGCAACATCAGCATCACGCTTCGAACGACGGCCTGATTCGCTTCGGGTAGCGCGGCCGACGGCGATGTTCGTCGCCGAAGCGTGTCGTGCATCGCGGCGTTCATCAACCAAGATGATGTGTTTCGAATCGAGCGGTTCCCGCAACTGCGCGCTTCTTCGGCATACTCGCGGGCCCGTTTCGGGTCGAAGGCGTAGCGAACGGTCTTGGGCGATTCCGAAGACAACCGTCCGATCATCGCGTCGGTCCAACGTTCGACGCCTTGGCGAAGTCGGTTCAGCCGGACGGTGTCGTGGACACTGCTGCCGCGACCGTACAACATCAGTTGCTGGATCCGATTACGGGCTTCCAAGTGGGTCAGAAAAACGGCGTGCGTGATCGGCGAAATCTCGTCGGTGTCGTGTTCGCGGTCCAGACCAGCCGCCAGGGCGGCGATCACGCGGGTCAGCATTTCGGTAACAAGCACTTCTTCGACCACGACGATGTGGTCACGCCACCAACGCCGAAGCGCAGCAAAATCGCCAGTGACCTCGACCTTGCGATATCGAGCAACCGTTTGATGCCACAGCTCGAACCGCGTCCGTGATGTCGTCCAGTATTGGGTCATCGCTTCAGGCGGGATCGCATCGTGTCCATAAATGATCGACGGACCATGCTGGGACACGAGTGCGGCGAGATCGGCGATAAGGACACAGTGCATGGGCGGGAACCATTGGGCGGGAATCGAACGAATGTTCTTTTCCAATCCAGCCGACGCAATGGGCGTGCCACAGTCTCAGCCGAACTCAATCGGACACCCACAAATCGTTCGAGCCAAAGGACTTACGCTGAATCGCGGGCTGTGTGGCCCCGATAGCGTTACCCCCAAAGCGTTGTAATTTTGAAACGCCGTGGTGGTGTCATCACCACATAGAACCGGTGATCCTGGGTGTGCCAGAGTTGTTGTGTTGGCCCCTGATCACCACTCAATCGATTGTTTGGGTGGGCAATGCACTTGGTGTGCAGATTGGGCGAAGAGGGCGCCCCGAGAATAGGAACGAAAGCGGCTCGGGCTTTTGTGCCCCACCTGAGAGATCCGAAAACCTCGCCGATGGAAAAAACCCGAGCCGCATCACGTTCAAGAGACGGCAAATGCGAAATTGTGCCCCACACATTTCAGTTTCCCGTCTCGAGGATATTAAAGTTATCGTCGATCGATGCGACAATCTTGCACCTAAAACTGGTAACTTTTTTGCCAGGGCTCGCGACGGCCCAAAATTGCCTCAAACCGATGTACAGTAGGCCATCAGCGTCTGCCACTCGATCCACTGCGTGACTTCACAGCTTGCTGCAACGCCCTCGTCGGAGTGTTTCGAGGCCGCTTTGCACTCGTCCACAAAGGAAAACATATTTCCCTTATAGCCGCTCGCGTGCTGTTTCACGTCTTCTTCGACCGGATGATCACCGACACGCCGAAACCAGTATTTCGCGTTACTGAAGTCCCCCTCCCTTCGGTGCATGATCCCGTGCCAAAACGACCCTTCGGGCGATTCGTCATCCTGGCTGATCGAATGGCTGCGATGAAGGTCGCCGGCCAGTAGCCAAAGGCCGGCTCGGCACGCATCGAATGCGTGATCGGACAGCTCACTCCAGTCGCCCGCCGAATTGGGCGAACTCGCGGAATCCGCATCGATTGAACTTGCCCTGCGTCGGGGTCGCAGCGGTTGCGTGTCCAGCAACCGTGTCAGTCCATTGTCGACGGGGCCGGCACCCAGGCTGGGCATTGCCGCCTCGGTGATCGCGTCGGTCCAGGGTTTCCCAAGTTTTGCTAGAGCATCGGTAGCAAATGGGTCAATCTTCGGCACGGCAGGTGTCCTTTTCATAAAAGCCAGCAAGTCACCGCGAAGACTACCGACCGCGCCCGTTGATTGCTAGACTGTCGCATCGTGGCGGTATCAACCCCGCGAAAAAATGAGTCTCTTATTCCCTTGTTACTCTGCTGACGATTTCGATGACCACCGGCGACAACTCGAATCCCGAAACGGACCCCACAGCGGCAAGCGATGCCGCGATGTCTTCACCCACTTCGGATGCGAGCACCCCAGCGATGGATGCAAGTTCAGATTCGAATGCCAATCCAGCGGCGGCGAACGATTCGGGAGCCGGCGATTCGACGGCCACTGATTCGGCACCCGGTGAGGGCGAAACCAAGCAGGGACCGCTTTCGAAAGCCGTCCGCAGTGTCGGCCCGCTTTCGGCTCGTGGCCTAAGTACGGCCAAGCCTTCGTCGCCGTCCGTCAGCGCGGCTGATTTGGCAAAGCAAACCGGCGTCAAACCGACCGGTGCCAAGCCCGGTGGTGGCAAACCGAAAAAGAACAAATCGCCCAAACCACGATTGGCGGGCGAAACCGACGGTTCCGGCAAAGCCAAACCGGCCGGTGCATTCAGCAGTGAAAGCAGCGACCCCGACAAGATCCAACGTCCAAAAACTTCGCCCCGAGTCATGGTGCCCAACCGACGGATGGGATTGTCCGACGACTTGCAGGCCGAATTGGATGCCGAACTGGCCGCGGCCGACGTCGACGCAATGCTGAGCGGCCCCGCCGGTATGCCCGACCGCAAAGAACCGCTCGAAGAAAATGCTCGCGTCACCGGCCAAGTGCTGAAGATCGATGCTGATCATGTATTCGTCGGATTGGGCGGCCCCGACGAGGGGATGGTTCCGTTCGAACAATTCACCGAAGAACCCGTCGTCGGATCACAGATCGAAGTCATTATCCGTGCCTTTGCGACGGCCGATGGTCTTTACGTTTTGTCGCTGCCCGGCGGAGTCGTCTCGGCTTCGGATTGGGAAGACATCGACGAAGGCACCGTGGTCGAAGTCACCATCACGGGCCACAACGCGGGCGGACTCGAATGCAAAGTCGGCGGCGGGCGCGGGTTCATCCCGATGGGCCAAATTTCCGAACATCGCGTCGAAGACGCCAGCGAATTCGTTGACCAAAAATTCTTGTGCGTCGTCACCGAATCGAACGAGCGACGTGGCAACTTGGTGCTCAGCCGCCGAGCGATCTTGGAACGTGAACGCGAAGAGAAACGTAAAGACCAACTCGAAAAGATCGAACCCGGTCAAACGATGGAAGGCATCGTCCGCAGCGTCAAAGACTTCGGCGCTTTCGTCGACTTGGGCGGACTCGACGGATTGATCCACATCAGCAAGCTGAGCTGGGACCGCGTCGCCCACCCCAGCGAAGTCGTCGAAGTGGGCCAAAAGGTCAATGTCCAAATCGACAAGGTCGACAAAGAATCGGGCAAGATCGGCTTGTCGCTACGTGACCTACAGGAGAACCCGTGGGACACCGCCGAAGGCGAATTTGCACCGGCCAGCATTCACAATGGAACCGTGACGCGGATCGCGGCGTTCGGTTGCTTCGTCAAGTTGGCCCCCGGCGTCGAAGGCTTGGTACACATCAGCGAAGTGGCAAGCCACCGCGTTTCGCGAATCGACTCCTTCGTCAGCGAAGGGCAGGAAGTCGAAGTCAAAGTGTTGTCGTTCGACCGCGACGCACAGAAAATTTCGTTGTCGATGAAGCAGGTCCATGCGGTTGCAGTTGACCCATCGGCCAAAACCGAAGCCGAAGACGACGAACCGCAACGCGAAGTCGCCATCAAACCGGCCCACACCGGTCCGCTCAAGGGCGGCAACAATACGGCGTCCGGTGGCGAGAAATTCGGCCTGCGTTGGTAGTAGAAAAGCCGACCACATCGCGGAAATGCCTTCTCTGGCAGCCTGTTGAAAAAGGGGTCTGCCCCTTTGGTGACGTTGCTGAAACATTGTGAACTCAAAACGTCGGAGAGGGTCAGACCCCTTTTTCAACAGGCTGCTAGAACGCCGAAATCGATCGAATGACCACGACGAAACCGTTTGGGGAAAATAAAGCTCCCGAATGGTTTTGCTTGTTTGGTGATCTACATTGCCCAAATTTCCTTGCTTCGGGGGCGATCGACTCTTTAAAATTAGGGTCTCTTCTCAAGGCACGCTTCACCGCGTCCCTTCTCTTCAAAATCGAATCGGAGACTCTGCGATGTTTTCAGCATGCGCTCCTGCACGTGATTGTGCCTCGCCAGCAACCCGCTGCCGCCGGCCGGGTTTCACACTGGTCGAAATACTGGTGGTAATTTCGATCATCGGAATCCTGATCAGCATCACCATCCCTGCCGTGATGCACGCCAAGCACGCCGCCGCTCGCGCCCAATGCGGCGAGAACCTCAGGCAACTGGCGCTGGCAACGACGTTGTTCGAGACGACGCACGGGCACATGCCGGGATACCTGCAGAAGTTCGGCGAGTTCAACGGCGGCGTCGATCCGACCGATCCGAGCAACTACGCGGGCAACGTGCCGCGGCACGTCAAGGTCGGCGGTTGGCCCATCGCGTTGCTGGGCCAATTGGGCAACCAACCGGCCTACGAACGATGGAGCCTGGATCGCTATCCGATCATCGCCGACAACCAATCCATCAACGCGCCGACCGCCGAAGGATACAGCCCATTCGCGGCCGTGAATTTTGAAACCTTCATTTGCCCCAGCGCGTCAAACTACCTGACCACGCGAGGCATCAACCACTACGTTGCCAACACGGGGATGCACGCCGATTCATTCCCCTTCACCTACACGCGGCCCGGTTCGCCGGCGAGAACGGTCGGTTTTGCAAAGTCACAGCACCACGATAACGGCATCTTCAACAACCAATATGCCGGCTTTGTCGGATCGGCTCCGACGCAATTGGTTGCTACGGGTAAACCGTTCCGGATCGATGACTGTGACGACGGCGCCAGCCAAACGATGCTGTTGTCCGAAAATCACCAAGCCGGTGCGTTGTATCGCACACGGCTGACCAACAACACCAACCACTTGACCAACATCGTCAACGTCAATGGCAAGGATGTCGTCGAGTACCCAGCGTCGTCGCGGTATTTGCAAGGCGCGGTTTGGCATTTCGAAGACCCCAACGGGTTCGCCGGCGCTCCGACCCCCAACGCCGTTCACAAGATCAACGGAGGCGACGTGTATCTAGATCTGATGACGGCCGCCAACGCTCCCGATCTAGCCCGCCCGTCGTCGCTGCACGATGGCGGAGTGAACATGGCGATGGTCGACGGCAGTGTCCGATTCGTCACCGAATCCATTTCCTACCCGATCTACCAGGCCCTGTTGACGCCCTCGGGAAGATCAAGCGATGTGCCGAACAACGAATTCGTTCCACTCGATCCGATCTAGTGATGCGTTCGCCCGGTTTCCGACCACCCGATGTGGACCCGCGAGTCCGCTGACGGGATGTAAGCTGCAAAGCAGTTGAAAGAAGTCGTTGGACACCCTGCGAACGGAGTCGCAGGGCCGTGCAGGATTGCTCGCCGAAGCATTGGGTTCCCATTGTTGGCGGGCAATCTGTCGCAATGATTTGACCGCGAATGACGCCAATCGTCGCGAATGTTGCGACTCGATGCCGCGATCTTTCGCGGCGCTGATCGCAGCCAGCGCTACGCTACGTCGCGTTCTTGTCGCTGGATACGAGTGACGTGCAACAAGTAAAGATGCTCGGTGGTTTCACCTCCGTCAGTCGTCACACAAAGCCAGTGCTTTGTCAGCCATGCCATTTCAGGATTTGATCGTAACGTGCGTACCGTCACTCATCACCACTGTGAACGGAATGAATGGCTTTGTTCTCATTACTATTTGGGCTCTTCGGCTGAATTCGTGGGTCGAAAAAGTGTGAATTGGTCGTCAGCTGTGGCGGGCGTCGACCTTGGTTCGGGCTCCGCAGAATGGGGCCGCCCCTCCCGCCTCGCCGTCGTGTCGGCCTCGGCGGTGCCTGTGTCAGGCCGACGCGACGGCGAGGCGGAAGGGGCTTCATCACCGATTTTTTGAATGAAGAAATTTATCTTGCCGGAAGGCGAGCTATTGATGTTGTTGCAACACATCAACAACAACCCGGCCACGACAAGATGCAACTCAAAGCTATCCTCAACCACGTCGAATAGCAAAAGGGATTCGTCTACACAGCAGCCCGATTCGGCGAAAACAAGTCGGCCATCCTTATCGACATCAAACCGCGTGCTCGCAGCCGCCCCATCTGTAGCGATTGTGGCAAGACACGGACCGGCTACGATCGTTTGCCCGAGCGACGCTTCGAGTTCGTGCCACTGTGGGCGATTTCGGTGTACTTCGTCTATGCGATGCGTCGTGTCGAGTGTCCCGATTGCGGCGTGAAGGTCGAGCAAGTTCCCTGGGCCGACGGCAAGCACCAGAGCACCTGCAGTTACCGGATCTTTCTGGCCAGGTGGGCCAAGCGACTGAGCTGGAAGGAAACCGCCATGATCTTCGGCAGCAGTTGGGACACCGTCTTTCGAGCGATCGACTGGGTCGTGCGTTAGGGACTGGTGAACCGGCAAATCGGTGACATCGAAGCACTTGGCGTTAACGAAATCGCGTACAAGCGAGGGCACCGATACCTGACGTTGGTCTATCAGATCGACGAAGGGCGCAGACGTCTGCTGTACGTTGCGCGGGATCGCACCGAAAAGAGTCTGCGAGGATTCTTCAAGACGATTCCGAAGTCGTCGCTGGCAAGTCTGAAGTTCATTTGCACCGATATGTGGCGACGGTACATGAACGTGATTGCCGAGTGTGCCGCCGATGCGGTGCATGTCTTTGATCGTTTTCACGTGATGAAGAAGATGAATGAGAAGATCAACAAGGTTCGTGCCGAGGAATCACGCCAGCTGAAAAGTCAGGGCAAGGGAGAATTGCTCAAGCACTCCAGGTGGTGCCTGCTCAAACGCCGCGAGAATCTGAGTGAAAAGCAAGCGGTGAAGATGAGCGAGCTACTCAAAACGAATCTCCGGTGCGTCAAAGCGTACATGATGCGTGAGGACTTTCAGAGGTTCTGGATGTACAGCAGTCCGGCTTGGGCAGGCAAGTTTCTCGATCAATGGTGTACCCGAGCGATGCGCAGCAAGATCGAACCGATGAAAGAAATGGCCGGCACGCTACGTCGTCATCGACCGATCCTGCTAAACTGGTTCCGCGCACGCGGCGAGATCTCAAACGGCAGCGTGGAGGGCATGAACATCAAAGCGAAGCTGGCCATCGGAAAGGCATTCGGTTTCAAGTCCTATGAAACGATCGAAATCGCTCTGTATCACCAACTGGGAAAGCTTCCTGAACCAAATCAAACCCACGAATTCTGCTGACGAGGCATTATTTGAGTTCGGCTTGCATAAATCGCTCTCCCAAGTTGCTCGTGTCTCCACCATAGGACTTCCCCCATAGCCAGGAAATCCAGATAGAATCGTTTCGTGAACATTTTACCGAAAGCGTTTTGGTCGGGGCCACCGGCTCTCGAATCGCCGGATATTCGTTACTGAAGCTGCAGTTTGGATTCGAGACCTTCTAGGATCGCCAGAGCGATGTCGACGCTGTGGCAGGGTTTGGTTAGGAAGCGAAAGACTTTGCCTTTGTTGATCGCGTCCATCATCATGTTGACGTCGGCGTGACCGGTCAGCATCAGTCGAACGGTTTCCGGAAACTCCTTGGCGATCCATGTGATCAGTTCCGAGCCGGTCAGGCCGCTCATCTTTTGATCGACGACGACAAGGTCAAACGCTTTGCGTCGGAACATGTCGATCGCAATCTCGGCGGAATTGGCCGTGAAGAGGTCGTAGGGCTGGGAGTGCAGTGTGCGGCGCAGGCCGCTCAGCAGGTTGACGTCGTCGTCTACGATCAAGATGGAAAGCATCGGAAGTCTCCGGTTGGAAAGGTGCGAACGAACGGCGGTTGCCGAAGGCCGTTTGCGAAAAGGTTTAGGTTGGGGAAGTCGCGGCCAGCGACTTCGCTTGACCGACGGTGGTGACGACTCGGACTCGGATCGGTTCACGCACTCCGGTGGCCGAACGTTTCAACAGGGCGAGCTTTTGAATCATGGCTTCGTGGATTTCTGCGCCCTTGGCGATCAGGACTCGGCCCGAAAGGTCTTCGACATTGGACTCCAGCACCATGCCTTCCTTCATTTCGATGATGCCGACGTCCTTCAGTTGGCAACCGGCTGAGATGATGTTGGCCAGCACCTTCACGAGCTCGCTATCGTACAGCAGCGAATTGGCCAGTCGGTCGAGCGCCGTGAAGGGCGACGTAGCGGCTTGAAAACGCTGGTAATCACCGACGATCTTTAGGATTCGACAAATGACCGGCGTGCTGGGCACGGGTGGATCGTTCTGGGCTTGGATCAAGTCGGCGACGGGTTGCAGTCGCGGTATCGCGGAAACAAGCTTGTATCCAAGCTGAGGCGTTTCTTTGATCAGTTTCGCTTCATCGGCGTCGAGCGCGCGGTCGGCGAGGTACTTGTTGAGCACGTTGGTTGGCAATGAAACACAGCCGACTCGCATCAACATCGCGGCCATCTCGACTTGCCACATCGGACCGGCGTCACCGACCGTCTCGGCCATCGCTCTGGCAAGCCGCCGCGATTCTTGCGTCATTCCGAACGCTTGTGGCATCACGAGCGACAAGACTTGCGTCAGCATTCGCACACTGCCGGCAAGCGTTTTGTTTAGCAGTTCGGCTTCGGCGGTGATCAGCCGGTATTGTTCCAGCCCCGCGTCGATGGCTTGAGCCAGCTTCTCGGGTGAACAGGGTTTGTTCAGGAAACGAAAGATGTTGCCTTCGTTCACGGCGTCGACGGCCGTCTTTTGATCGGCATTCCCGGTCAGCATGATGCGAACAGTGTGTTCACTGACTTCGCGAACTTTGCTTAGTAATTCGACGCCCGACATCTCCGGCATTTGCATGTCGGAAACAACAACGGCGAATGGACCTTGGGATGCGATCGCTTCCAGAGCTTCGGCGCCACCGATGGCAAGCTCGATGTCGTGTGACTTCCTGAGGTGGCGTTGATAGCCCTTCAGCACGTTAGGTTCGTCGTCGACGAGTAGAACTTTGTTGCTCATCCGATCGCCGCCGATTGCGGTGCTCCCGATTCGACCAGGATAGCCCAGCCGTCGAGTTGTCCGGTGGCTTGAATGGAGTTGATATAGTTCAGGTCCCAGGTGAGACTGAACGGCGAATCATCGTTGGGATAGTTCGCGTCTTGCAGTACATCGGCGACATGCACGGCCGTCAGCGGTGTGAAGGATTTCGTTCCGGCGTCGCTGGGGCGATGATGAAACGCGACCGCTTCGAGGATCGGATTGGGCAATCCCCACAGACCGAGCAAGTGAGCGCCGACTTCCGCATGCGTGGTTCCGAAGACTTGCAGTTCTGCCTGCCACATTGGAAGGTTTTCTTCACTAGCGATTCGCGACGCTTCGCCATACTTTTCGGGCAGGTTTGCAGCCAGGATCAGTTTGCCGATGTCGTGGAGCATGCCGGCGATGAACGAATCATCGACCAAGTTGTTTTGTTGGCTGACGCTTTTCGCGATCGTTCGAGCCGACGTGGCCACGGCCAAGCTGTGTTCGATCGCGTTTTGCAGCGAAAATCCGCTGATCCCTGGATCGTCGTATTGAGCAAACGCGCCGGCGGTCAGCACCAATGGCCGGATGATGTTCAGCCCAAGCATCGAAACGGCGTGCTTGGGGCAAGTGACATGAGTAGGCAATCCGAAGAACGAAGAATTGACCAGTTGCAGGATCTTGGCGGTCATAGCCAAATCGCTGCCGATCATGCGTCCGATCCGTTCCATTGACGCGTCGTCGGATTCAAGTTCCGAAACCAGTTCGCGATAGATCGACGGCAGGCTTGGCAGGCACGTGATCTGTGACGCGACTTTCTTGAGCGATTCGTCGGACAGTTGACTTTGCAATCCACATGCCCGTTCGATGGTGCTGATCAGAACCTCGGGGTCACACGGCTTGGACATGAATTGATGCGCCGGACCGATCGCGCGAAAGATCTTTTCGTGTTCGGATTGACCGCTCAGCACCAAGCGTACAGTGTTGGGGTACAGCTTTGAAACTCGCGTCAGCAATTCGGCGCCGTCAATGCCGGGCATGCGCATGTCGCTAACAATCACATCGATCGGACCGTTTGTGAGTACCGCGAGAGCTTCCGCGCCGCCACCGGCAAACTGCATGTCCCAGACGTTGCGCTGCGAGCGAAGCATGCGGCGCAAACCGGCAAGCACATTGGCTTCGTCGTCGACAAAAAGTACTTTAGTTTTCATGGTGTTTCTCTGGTCTGCTTCGTTGTGCTGTTGCCGTCAGTGTGTGTGCCGCCCGTTCAACCGGCGACACCCGCGGCTTGCGCCGTCGGCTCAGTTTTTTGTGGTTGGCTGGCAATGTCCGATACTCGTTGCCTCTCGCGTGGAATCTGAATCACGAAGGTCGTTCCCTTGCCGACTTCGCTCTCCACGCCGATTGAGCCGCCATGTTTTTCGACGATCACGGAATGGGCGATCGCTAGCCCTTGGCCGGTTCCTTTTCCCGCTCGCTTGGTCGTGAAGAATGGCGTGAAAATCCGCTCGACGTTCTCCGCCGAAATGCCGCTGCCAGTATCCGAAATTCGAATTTCGGCGTTTTGGGGTTTCAAATGAGTGCTGATCGTGATCTTGCCTTTTGCATCGGGTGTTTCACTAAGCGTGTCGCCAATCGCGTGAGCGGCGTTGACGATCATGTTCAACAGGACTTGGTTCAACTCACCCGGCAAGCAGTGGATCGGAGGCATGTCCGGATCGAAGATCGTTTCGAGATCCGCGACGTACTTCCATTCGTTCCGCGCAACCATGGCAGTGTTTTCGATCGATTGCGCCAAATCGGTCAGCGTCATTTCGGAAACGCCCGGGTGAGCGAATTCTTTCATGGCACGGACGATGTTGGCGACACGATCAACGCCTTCGAGCGTTTGTGTGATCGCGGACGGAATTTCTTCAATCAAGTAGTCGATGTCGGCTTCTTCGATTGCGACTCGCAAGTTCTGTGTTGCCTCGTCGACGTTGGCACCGGAGTCAACGGCGACGAGTAACGATTGGCAACTTTCCAGAACCAATTGCAGATCGTTGCAAGCTTCCTGGACAAACCGAGTGTTGTCGCCGACGTATTGAATGGGAGTGTTGATTTCGTGTGCGATCCCCGCGGCGAGTTCGCCAATGGATTCGAGCTTCTGTGCCTGGGCCAATCGTTGATTGAGATTCTGCAGATCACGAGCGTGCCGGAGTTGAGTGGCCAGTTCGGCGTCGGAGCATTCGTGAGCGATGCAATCGTCGTAGCCCGCCGCGAAAGCGATTTGACGAACGGCTTCGACACTGGTAACGCAGATTGCATAGCCGGCTCGCAAGCGGAGTTGGCCGAGCAGCGATTCACTTGGGAAAGGCTCGGACGCGTGACCAGACGCGTGACCCGACTCGTTGCAAGCATGCAGGACGACGGTAAAGTGAGACGACTCGTTCGCGTGGATTGCCTCGGCATCCGAGCAAACGATCGTCAACTCGGATGGCGATCCGAGCAGGCGACTGCGCCAACGTTCGTGCAGCTGTGAATCGGGTTCAATGAGCAGAATTCGCATGAGTCTGCTCCTTTGATGCTGCTTGATGGTGGATCGGTAAGGAAACAACGAACGTCGTCCCGCCCGCGGGTAATGAGTGTGCGTGGATGCTGCCGTCATGCTTGTCCACGACTACGCCGTAGACGAACGAGAGTCCTTGGCCGGTGCCCTTGCCGACGGGTTTGGTCGTAAAGAACGGGTCGAAGATTCGGCTGGTGATCTCTGCGGGAATTCCCGGACCGTTGTCTTCAACGCGGATCTCGACCGAATCCTCGTTCGATCGCGTTGTGATTTTGATGCGTCCAGCGCCGGATTCGCAGTGTTGTTCGATCGCTTCAATCGCGTTGGTCAGCAGATTCAGGAAGCATTGATTCATTTGACCCGCCAAGCAGACGACGGGCTTGAGCGATGGGTCCAGTTCGGTTTCGATCGTCGCAATATCGCGAACCTGACTTGCGGCGATGGTCAGCGTGTTTTCGATCGCCCGGTTGATGTCAACGGCCGATTTGCTTTCGGTCGCCGGCAACGAAAACTCTTTCATCGCGCGAACGATCGTGGCCACCCGCTCGATACCCTCGAGGCATTGTTCGATCGCGCTGGGAAACTCTTCTCGCAAAAACGGCAGATCGGCAATCTCAGCTTGTTCTTTGATTTGGTCCAAGCACGTTCGGGTCGGGCTCGAACTGGTCACCGCTTCGGCGAGTTGGTCGTACAGTTCAATCAGTCCGGCAATGTCCTCGAACGCGCCCTGCAGGAACTTGATGTTGTCGCCAACGAACTGGATCGGCGTATTGATTTCGTGAGCGATCCCGGCGGCCAATTGACCGACGGATTCCATTTTCTGGGCTTGACTCAAACGGACCTCGAGTTCTTTGCGTTTGGAAAGGTCGCGAATCAGTGCGGTGAAGACGGGCGATTGATTTTGGTCGACGCGACTGGTCGAAACTTCCGCAAAGAATGTTCGCCCGTTGGAACGCAGACCGACCAATTCCCGCGAGTTGGTCGAGTTGCCTTCGGTACCAAATTCGCCGGCCAAAAAGAGGGCGTCGCAAAGGTTATCGCTACATTCAAAGAGATGGTGAATGCTGGTTCCGATTGCCGATTCGAGGCCAAAGATACTGGCCGCCGAACGGTTGAACAAACGAATGATTCCATCGGCGTCGTAGCTGATGATGCCCTCGGCAGCGGTTTCGACGATCGCCTGCGTGTGCTTGGCCATCTCGCTAATTTTTTGGTTCGCTCGATAGGCCTCGAGCGACTTTTGCTCTAGCAGCGCCTCGGCTGCTTTGCGGGCAGCCCGCTCGCGTTCGAATCGTCGTTGCAGGAGTTCAACGTTGGGCATCAGCTTGCCAGTTCCTGAGCGGGAACGTCGGACGTAGGTGTAAGAACGAAGCACGCATGAGTGCCATCTTGTTTGCCTAGATTGTGGCGAGTGACGCTGATCGGTTGGCGGTAGTGATCGACGCAGGCCAAGATCAGACCTTCCGCCAAGTCGGCGAACGGTCGCTTGGATCGGTACGTCATGCTCAAGACTCCGCCGTTGCTTTCGCAATCGAAAGATGGCAATTCGGCGTCGGGATACAGCTTTCGCACTTCCACGTGAATGTACGTTTCAACCATGGGCAGGAAGTCGATCGCGGAATCGACGCCGGCAAAGAACTGTGGGTACAGCTCATGAAAGCGAGCGAACAGGTGCTTGCCAAACGTTTGAACCAGGTCGGCAACCGGGATTCCCGTTTCGGCGGACAACGAAATGACTAGCTGGATCAGTTCGGCGTGATCGTAGGTTCCGACGGATGTGTACGATCCGTCGTTGGCCGTCTTGGCTCCGCTGATCATGCGGTCGGCGATCTCGATGCCGAGATCTTCCTCAACCATTTCGATCAGCTCGGTGAAAACAATTCCCTTCATGGCACTTCCCTTTTCGTTTCGTTGCTGGATCCGCAGGGATTCAGTAGTTTTTAGGTGGCGCGTGACTGATCCCGGATAAATTCCGCCACGCCTAAATACGAGTCTCTTTAAGATGCGGCTTCGGCAATTTGCCGCCGCCAACGACCGCGGCGAAATCCGTCAAGCGTTTGCTCGACGCGTCGAGAATCACCGGCCAAATCCATGAAGCTCCGACCGCTGAAGAAGTCAACGAAACCGGTCAACTCGTTCATCACGCGTTGATCACGCACGAAGCCCATGCTCCAGTCACCAAAGTTGCGTTCATCGATTTCGCTTTTGGCGAGCATCAGCACGTTGCTGTGACGCGAGTCCAAAGCGATCTTGTCGTAAAGTTTTTGAACGACGTCGGGGTGACCTTCGAGAACCTGAAAGAAGGTTCCTTCGGTGAATAGCAGAACACCGGTTACATCAAGTGAGGTGTTGTTTTGGCGAGCGATCGCCAAAAGCTCGTCGAGTTGATCGTCGCTAAACGCAGCGTTCGCTGCGCTGACATAGACAAGCTGAACCAAGCCGCGTTGGCTCGTGCTTTCGGAAGATATCTTTTCGGGTGACATAGCAAAGCCCCTTTGCTCAGGATTAAATCCCCGTCGTGCGGTTTACGTATACGAATGCGTAACACCACTGGAAAGGTGTGTCACAAACGAGGGTCAAGAAAACCGTTTCTCGCAGAAACGCAGCCGATGCCCCCAACCAGCGCCGATCTTAACGACTGTACCAATTGGCCCGTGGACAAAGCGTCAAGCCACCGCCGACAAGCACGCCATTTGCTAGCAGTTTATCTTCTCTTGACGTGAAATGCCGTTGATTCGTACCGTCGAACCTTTGGACTTCGTTCCTTGGACCCCATCCCGACGGGAAGCGACGATTCGTACTTTTCGGCTCTACCGATGCTTGATCGGGATCGCTGCGGCGATTTTGATGGTCGGCTGCGCGACTTGGAAAGACGATTCCAGTGTCGATTCGATCCTGGCGAAAGCGAAATCACCCCCGCCTCAAGACCTTCGCATCGGCGAAAGCAAGAGCAGCATCGTGCTGGACTTCGAGTTCGTGAACTTCGACGTCGCCCAGACCGACGCAGATCAAGCGGCCTCGATTTGGCAGTGGGTCGACGAGACTTCGATCGACCTGAAGCTGCGCGGGCGATTTCTCAGCAACGGAATCCGCGTCGGCATGGTGAACAACCACGAACGATTCCGCCAGCGGATGACTTCGCTGGCCGCGGATCAAGATGACGTTGATGAGTTCTTGGCCAGCGCGTCGGTCGCCAGCGACTTATCTCGCGGCAAAAAACAGATTCCGATGCGGATCGGCAAACGCTACGAACTGGCGCTACGCAATCCAATGGAAGGCTCGCACGTGGCCATGGTCCGCGTTGACCAAAATACAATCGGCCGCACGCTCAACAACGCCCAGTACATGATGGCCGTAAACCCGATTCAATTGACCGGGCAAAAGCGAGTCCATTTGTCGCTAAGAACGGAAATCCAGCACGGCGAACTGCGCCAGAAGTACGTCGGCGCCGAAGCGGCGATGCGAATCGTGCAACAGCGAGACACGTGGGCGATACCCACGCTTGATTTGGACATCGAGGCGGCCGAAGGCGACACGATCGTGATCGCGCCGACGTGGCCATTGACCGGACTGGCCAAGCACATGTTCTCGGGCATCAACGCCGACAACCAATTGGAACAAATCGTGTTGCTGATCCGCGTAACGCAGGTCCCCAACGCGATCGACTCGCTCTGACCGTCGATTATTTGCCAAGCAAGTCCAGCGCCGCGGACGTCATCGTCAACACACCGGTTCGAAGCGTCGGCTCGACATCGGGATAGTAGCTGGAACTGTGCAGCGAAGGTGGCGGTACTTCGAGTTCGACGAACCGATCCAGACGGGCTTGGCTGACACTGCCCAACTTGTACATCAAGATCGGCACACCCTCGCGTCCATAGCGGCTGAAGTCCTCGCCGCCCATCGACGGTTCGCTGAACGCGATGTTTTCCGAACCAACCAGTTCTTCAAATACGCGCAGCAGTCGATCAGCCAGCTCGACATCGTTTTCCAGTGAGGGAGTGCCTTTGCTGAACATCAATTCCGGCGGCGGGGCACCATAGCTTTGGGCGACCGCGTTGGCTTTCCGCGTGATCGCTGCCAAAACTTGTTGGCGGATCACATCGCCGTACGTGCGGACGGTCAACTGCAAGTGGCACGAGTCGCTGATGATGTTGTGCTTCGTTCCGCCCGCGATCGCGCCGACGGTGATGACCACGGGACGGCTCGGTTTGATTTCACGGCTGGCGATCGTTTGTAGCGACATCACCAAATCGGCGGCCTGGACGATCGGGTCGATCGTCGTGTCGGGGGCGGCGCCGTGCCCACCACGACCTTTGACGTCGATATCGACGCTGTCCACGTTCGCTTGCGTGAAACCAGCCAAAACCCCAACCTGCCCCGTCGGCGTATCACCCGAAACGTGCAGCGCGACAGCGAAGTCCGGCTTCGCGAACCGCGTGAACAAACCGTCGTCGATCATCGCACGAGCGCCTTCGCCTTTTTCTTCCGCCGGTTGAGCGATCACCATCAGCGTGCCAGACCAATCGTCGCGATGCGTCGCCATGTAACGCGTCACCGCGATCACGTTGGTCATGTGAATATCGTGACCACACGCGTGCATCACGCCGGTCGAAATGCCTCCCGGCAAGGAAACGGTCTTGGTCGATGCGTAGGGAACTTGGGTTTGTTCGGTAATGGGTAACGCATCCATGTCGCAGCGCAACATCAACGTCGGCCCATCGCCGTTCTTCAGAATGCCGACAACTCCGCCGCCGCCGGAACCATCGATGGCGCCACCGGCGCCGACGCCGTTGGTGACTTCCAAGCCCTCGTCACGCCATGTCTTGGCGATTAACGCGGCCGTTTCGTCTTCCTGCCAAGACAATTCCGGATGCGTGTGCAGGTGTTGATACGTTTGCACCAGCGACGGCATTTGCGAGTCGATCCAGGTCGCAATCTCGTTCGGGGCAACTTTCACCGCGTCGATCTTCGGCGAATCTGCCAGACATGAAAACGACACGAGAGCCATCGTCGTGATGGCGAAGAAAATGCGCATGCGATGAATCGCCTTCGTAGGTACGGGAAACAGCAGGACTATTGACGCAGTAATTATTCGCGATTGACCCACGGATTGTCGTCTTTCGCGTCGACTTCCGTGGTTACGAATTTGACGATCGCGGGAATCACGTCGCTGACGTCGTTGACCAACGACGGGCCGCTCAGCGCCGTGCTAACCATCTTGGACTCGAACTTTGAAACGGTACCCCCGCCCATGCGTTTCTTGATTCCTTCAATGCGTTTGATGACCCGTTCCGCCTCGCTACCCTCGGGACTGTCTTTGCCGGCGACGACCATGATCGGCAATCGCAAGATCGTCGGGTTGGTCAAAGCCTGATCGAGCGAGATCGACTTGATTTGCTTCTCGGGTGAAATCAAGACCAACGCTTTGACGTCTTGTCCTTGTTTCTTACTGCCGATGCTGGGGAAGCTCCAGTCGCGTGCGGCCCAGTGCGTCGCCATCACACAGCCTTCGCGGATGCCGATGACCACCAACGCATTCAGATTTAGGTTTTCGCTGTTGTTCTCGTCCTTCAAATACCCTTTCGCCTTTTCGAGATCCAAAAGGATGATATTTTCAACGTCGCGTTTTCCCATTTGGGCAACGTTGAATGTCTCCATTTTTCCGCCGCGGCCGACGTACTCTTTGCTGCCGCCGTGTCCGCGGTAGTCGGGAATCAAGACCGCACATCCGGCCTCCTTCAACGCCATTACCAAATTCAAATACGGACTGGCTTGCCCCTCCCATTCATGAACGACCAGCACGGTCGGCGCTTCTTTTCCTTTTTCGTCTTTCAACTTGTCCGAAGGAAAAAAGAACGCTCGCAGTTCGACGCCGTCTTTCGTCTTTAAGGTGACCGGCCTAGGCTTCAGTTTCGGATCATCCTTTTTCGCGTTCTTTGGCTTCTGAGCCGACGCCGTGGCCGCTATGACAACGGCAATCAAGAACACAAAGCAACTGAGGGTGCGGCGCGTCCGTTGGTTCGAGTGTTCGCAATGTTGAGTAGCAGCGACCGATCGCATTCGAGTTACCTTTTCGACTTTGCCGTGCGTCACGACGGGGAAAACGTCGCGACACTTCATGGGAAGAGAAGAGTTCGGGGCAGACACCCAGTTTACTCTCTCCCAAGGTTAGGTGTGAGGCGTTCACCGGTCAAACATTGGCAAGCGACGGAGATCCCGGCCTTGTGCCAAACGATGCCCGTGAATCGTCGGTCGCAAAGTCCGCTCGGTTTGCGTCTATACTCTGGGCTTCCCGCCGATCACCGTTTTGCCAGGTCCACCATGTGTCAACGCAACGCTTTCCACCCGATCACTCTGCTTTGTCTGGCCGGATTGCTGGGAACCTCACTTGCCGGCGATGCGTCGGGGCAAAACGACCTGACAGACATCCCGACGCCCGATCCGGTTGCCGAAGCTGCCGCGATGCGATTGCACGACGGCGCCCAGGTCCAACTGTTCGGCGGCGATCCTGATATCGCCAAACCGATTCAAATGAATTTCGATTCGAAGGGCGGACTTTGGATCTCCAGCAGCGAAGTGTATCCGCAGATCGAACCGGGCCAAGAAGCGAACGACAAGATCGTCGTGCTGCGCGACACCGATTCGGATGGTGTCAGTGATTCGGCGACCGTCTTCGCCGACGGACTGTTGATCCCGACCGGCGTACTGCCCGACGGCCCCCACGCCGCGTATGTGGCCGAAAGTACTCGGCTGCTGTATCTGGAAGACACCGACGGCGACGGTCGCGCCGATCGTCGCCGCGTCCTGTTGTCGGGCTTTGGAACGGAAGACACCCACCACCTGATTCACACGCTTCGGTTCGGTCCCGACGGATGCGTGTACTTCAACCAATCGATCTATATCCACAGCCACGTCGATACGCTGGACGGTTCGCGGCATTTGGACGGCGGCGGCATCTGGCGTTATCGCCCAACGACAAACGAATTGGAAATTTTCTGTAAAGGCTTCATCAATCCTTGGGGACACAGTTTCGACACGCACGGCGAATCGTTTGTCACCGACGGTGCATTTTTCGAAGGCATCAACTACACGTTCCCCGATGCGGTATTTGTCACGTCACCCGGCGCGTCGCGTTGGTTGGCCGGCATGAACCCCGGCAGCCCAAAACATTGTGGGTTGGAAATTTTGTCGGGCACTCATATCCCGCCGGAATGGGCGGGTTCGCTGGTGACCAGCGATTTTAGGTCGCACCGCGTTTGCCGATTCAGCATCAAGCCGTCGGCCAGTGGATACATCAGTCGCCAACAACCGGAGATCATCACGACGCCGCACGTCGCGTTTCGCCCGATCGACGCCCGCATGGGCCCCGACGGTGCGCTTTATGTCGCCGATTGGTACAACCCGATCATTCAACATGGTGAAGTCGACTTTCGCGACCCTCGTCGCGATCGAACGCACGGCCGCATTTGGCGAGTCTCTTTCGATGGTCGACCGCTGGACCCATGGCCCGATTTTTCGACGGCGACAACCGGTGAATTGATCACGATGTTGGAAGACCCTTCATTGGCGGTGGCTCAATTCGCTCGACAAGAACTCTGGAAACGCCTGTCCCGAGACGAAGCGTCGGTGATGTCGGCGATGCGATCATGGACGGCGGAAAAGCCGAGTACGCGGACGAACGAATGGCTGTGGATCAACGAAGTCGCGGCGGAGACGAAACCAGACGAGGTCGTTGGTGAACTCGATCGACTGTCGGCGATTGATCCGGCGTATCGCCGCGCTGCACTGCGCAGCATCTGGCGACAACGATTGCGAATGGCCCCGGAATCTGCCCAGCGGATTCACATCGAAAAGGTCGCCCGCTCGTTGACGTCCGATGCAGAACCGACGACGCGATTGGAGGCGGTCGTGTCGGTCGGCCAACTCTCGGGCACGGAAGCGATGACATCTGTCTTGGCGGCAACCGACCATAGCATCGATGCGAACCTGGACTTTGCGATCTGGCAATCGGTTCGCGCCATCGCGGAAACTTATGCGGCGGATCACGGCGGCGATTCGATTCTGGATCCGATCGACTGGGCCGATCGTCCCGCACAGCTAGCCTATGCCGTGTCCGCCATCTCGAGTCCTGCGGCTGCCGAAACGGCGCTGCGATTCCTGCAAACACAATCTGCCGACGGCGAAGCCTTGGGTGCACTGGTCGATGCGATCGCCGGCGCGGGTGATGCCGATCAACTGGGCCGGTTGGCAAAGATTTTACTCGTCGACAAAAAGGCCCGCTCGCTCGCGCTGCTCGCCCCTCTTGTCGACCGGACGACACGCGACAAGATCATCCCGGCTGGCATCGGTCCCGTGCTCGGCGACTTGGTCACAAACGTCGATACGCTGACCAGCGATTCGGCTTGGGCCGAAACGGTGACGACAGTGGCCGCCGCATGGAACGTCCGCGCATTGGAAGATGTGCTATTCGATGCGATTGAAAGCGGCAACGACGAACTGCGATCCCAAAGTGTCGCGGCATTGGGCGCACTGAATTCGCCGACCGCCATCGCGAAGATCCGAACGCTCGCGGATTCGACACACGCGGCGACTCGGATCGCTGCGGTGGCCGCGATGGTCAAGCGGAATCCCGGCGAAGCGATCGGGCGGATTGCTGCGATGCTTGCGGCGGTGTCGGCCGACGACAAAGTCACCGCGAAGCAAATTGGGGACTGGGTGGCACAGTTGGCCAACCGAAAGGAAGCCGCCAGTCGATTGTCGAGCGCGATTGAACGGGTGTCGATCGACGCGGATGTCGCGCGGATGGTGGTGGGGCAAGTTCGTGCGGCGGGCGGCAACACATCGATCGAAGGCGCTTTGGCTACCGCGGGTAAATTGCAAGACGCGTCCTGGAAACTTTCGCCCGAGTGGTCGTCGTCGATCATCGCGAAAGTTCAATCCACCGGATCAGCCGAACGTGGCGAAGCGATCTATCGCCGCGCAGCGCTTCAGTGCGTGAACTGTCACGCGATCGGTTCGGCGGGCTCCGTCGTCGGGCCGAACTTGATCAGCCTTGGCGGCAGCGCGCAACTGGATTACATCGTCGAGTCGCTGATCGACCCCAGCGCAAAGCTCAAGGAAGGCTATACGACGCTTTCGGTGCTGACGGACGACGGCCAATTGATCAACGGGATTGTCATCGGCAAGGACGACGAAGCGGTTCGATTGCGTCTTGCGGACGGGAAAGAAGTGCGTATCGACGCCGATTCGATCGAACAAGAAAAACCGGGCAAGTCGCTGATGCCCGCGGGCTTGGTCGATTCGCTGACCGAATCCGAATTGGTCGACCTGATCGCATTCATGTCGGCGCTTGGACGCACGGCGGAGTTCACCGTTTCAACCCAGTCACTACTGCGATCATTCGAGACACTGGTTTTCTCACCCGAAGCCAACCGAAAGCTCAATCGAACCAGCACAGACACCGTGGCCGGTGACGATCCCGACATGCTTTGGCGTCCGATGACGGCGACGGTCAACGGCACGATCCCGCTTTCCGAATTGGATCGGTTTCAACAACACAAACAAACGCCACCGACGTCCTTCATCCGATTCGATGTCAAACTGTCGGACGACGGCAACGTCGCCGTCAAGTTGCCGGCCGAGGGCATCGACGCGTGGGTCGACGGAAAACCAACGCCGATTTGGGAACTGGCCGATTTGAATTTGTCGGCCGGCCAGCACCGAATCGTATTGGCGTTTGATCGATCGAAGTTAGAAACGGCCTTCGGCATCGAGCTAGCAGGTGATGTGCTGCCGTAAGCGAGTTGCAAAACTCGGGCACTCGATGTGGACCCGCGACTCCGCTTGCGGGATGTGAACTGCGAAGCAGTTCATGTGAAAACATCGTACACCCTGCCAGCGGAGTCGCAGGGCTACGTTAGGCGACGGTTACTGGGTCAATCGTCGGTACGCTTCTTCGTACTTCGACTTCGTTTTTTCGATCACGTCGCTCGGTAACATCGGTGGATCGGACTGCTTGTCCCACCCGCACGTTGACAACCATTCACGAACGAATTGTTTGTCGAACGAAGGTTGAGCCTGGCCAGGCTGATACACGTCGGCGGACCAGAACCGGCTGCTGTCGGGCGTCAACACTTCATCGATCAAGACGACTTCGCCGTTGACCAAGCCGAACTCGAACTTGGTATCGGCGATGATCAGTCCCTGACGCTGGGCATGTTCGCACGCAGCACCGTAGATGCCGAGACTCTTTTCTCGCAGCGTATTGGCTAAGTCCTCACCAAGATCAGCGACCATTCTTTCAAACCGGACGTTCTCGTCATGACCTTCTTCGGCCTTGGTCGCCGGCGTAAAAATCGGCTCGGGAAGCTTGTCGCATTGCCGCAATCCCGGCGGTAGTGAGTTGCCGCAGACCACGCCCGTTCGTTGGTACTCGAGCAGTCCGCTTCCTTCCAAGTAGCCTCGCACGACGCATTCAAATGGTACGACCGACGCTTTTTCGGTAATCATGACGCGGCCGACCAACGGCTCGATATCGAACTGGTCGGCAAGGGCCGTCGGCACTTCGGTGGAAAGCAGGTGGTGCCGGACGTCGAGATGATCGAACCAGAACTTGCTGGTCGAGGTAAGGATGCAGCCTTTATTGGGGATTCCGGATGGCAAGATAAAATCGAACGCGCTGATGCGATCCGTGCTAACAATCATCAATTGATCGCCGAGATCGTAGACATCACGCACCTTACCGCTCCGCCGAGGGAGCGGAAAATCGGTTCGCATCATCGCCCCGGCATCGTCAAACAAATAGTGCATTCTCGAACCGTCGTTGTCAGTGAAATCGTTTCATTCGAGCGTAATGTGGCAAACCTTACGCCTTGGGGCAACCGTCTGGTCGCCAACCCCGCGTTGGTTGATTATGTTAGCAATTCCACCCTTGAAGTATGCCTTCTCGGCGGCGAACCCTTTCCTGATTTTGCATTCCCGCACCCAATTTTCGGCTACCCGGCATGGGGCAGTTTCATTACGACGTCCCCGAATCGGCCAGCGACTTCATCAGCAAGTCGCTTTGGGGTGACGCGTACATTTGCGGGATCGAAGGCGTGCCCTTCCAGTCGTTCAACAGTTTCAACGGTTCGCGGCTTTCGATCAATCGACCCTCCGTCGACGCTTCAGGAAAACTTTACCTGGCGTGCGATATCAAGGGATTCGGCTATCGAATGCTCAGCACGTGCAGCCTTCGTCCCTTGGGCGAAGAGGGCCACCTGTTGCCGTTGGAACTTGCACGGAACAGTTGTTACCGGGCACGGATTCAATCCGATGCTTGGCAACGTGCGGGATTGAACTTGAGTCCACAGTTCATTGACCTTTTAGCCGATGGCACCGACGCGTTTCTGGAAGCGGCCGGTCGACGCGCCGATCCATCCGCCAGCGCCCGATTCGCGATCCATTCGATCGAACTGCTTGAAACGGCGATTGCCGACTTGGGCGAATCGTACAGCGTCCAATCAATTTCGTTCCGGAAACAGCGTGAACCGAACATCGGTACCCTGCTTGCCGGTTCCGTGATCCCGCCGTCACCGTCGAACGATTCTCAAATGGATCTGTTTGCGAATTGTTTCAACGCGGCTGCCGTCCGATTGAACTGGGCCGATATCGAAACCGATTCAGGCCGCTTCGATTTTGAGTCGGCCGAAAGCACGATCGCATCACTGGCGGGCCGCGGAGTTCGCGTGATCGGTGGACCGTTGATCGACTTCCGTGAACGGTTGATGCCGCACTGGTTGTATCTCTTAGAAGACAACTTCGAATCGTTCCTGCAGGCGGCAACGCACTACGTGACCACGACCGTCACCAAGTTCCGGGGCTCGGTCCAGCTTTGGAATTGTGCATCGGGCTTGAACACGATCGGTCCGTTGAAGTTGGATGATGAACAGGCGATGCGGCTGGCATTGGAAATCCTGGCCGCCGTCCGACGCACCGATCCGAACACGCCCGCGATCATGACTTTCGACCAACCGTTCGGCGAATATATGGCAAAAAGCCGTGAAGCGATCTCGCCGCTGCACTTTGCCGACGCGTTGGTGCGGACAGGCCTGCAGATGGCCGGTATCGGTTTGGAATTCCGCGTCAACTACAAAACCGGATCCACGCTGCCACGATCAGCCGTCGATTTCGGCGCGATGATCGATCGCTGGGCGACGTTGGGCATGCCGTTGCTGGTTCAACTTTCGTTACCCGGTGGAACGGGATCCGACCTGAAAGCCCAGGCGCCGGGCGAAGTGCTGCAGTACGACGCGATGACCAAGGATGCCGCCACCGAACAGTTGCGAATCGCCGGCCCCTTGATTCGCACTTTGTTGGCAAAGCACATCGTCCACGGAATTGTGTGGGACGGGTGGAGCGACGCTGAACCGCACGTCAACAGTCACTCGGGCGTCATCGATGCCGACGGGCAACCGCGCCCGATCTTAGAATATCTGACGCGTTTGCGGAAAGAATTTTTGGCGTAAGATTGCGCTGGCAAAGCGAATCCCGAACTACTGCACCAAGCCTTCGGTGACCTGCAAGAAAACATCCTCGAGACTCTTCTTGTGCGATTCGACTTCGGCGACCGCGAAACCTTGTTGAACCAAGTGCGAGACCAATCCCGCCTGGGCCTCTAAGTCCCCGGCAAATTCGAACTTCAACAATTCGCCATCGACGATCAAGTTGGTGACCGAATCTACCGCACTCAAGCTGGCACCGGCTCCGTCGGCGTTGTGCAAAATGCGAATCTTTAATTCGCGATGGGTCTCGCGTTGATGTTGAATCTGTTCGACGCTGCCGGTGGCCAATAGCCGGCCCTGTTCGATGATACCGACGCTGTCACACATTTCGGCGAGTTCGGTCAAAATGTGGCTGCTGATCAGCACCGTTTTGCCTCGATCGGCCAATTCGCGAATCATCTTCCGAAGCTGGATTCGCGCGCGCGGATCAAGTCCTGCCGCCGGTTCGTCCAGAATCATGACGGCCGGGTCGTGGATCAAAGCGCGGCCCAAACACAACCGCTGCTTCATGCCTTTGCTGAGTCCGCGGATGGGCTTTTCCGCCATCCCTTCGGTCCCTGTAAAATTCAGCACCCAAGCCAATCGCTCGGTCCGCTGGCGGCCGACCAAACCGTAAGCTCGAGCGAAAAAATCTAGGTACTCGGTGCAGTTCACGTCGCGATAGGTGCCGAACGAATCGGGCATGAATCCCAACCGGCGGCGAACGTGTTCGGGATCGTTGACAACCGAGAATCCATCGACGAACGCGTCACCGTAGCTGGGCAAATCCAACGTCGCCAGTATCCGCATCGACGTCGTCTTGCCCGCGCCGTTAGGTCCGATGTAGCCGAACACGTGCCCGCGCCGAACCGTGAACGAGATATCTTCGACGGCTTTCGTCTTTCCAAAGAACCGGTGCAACCGTCGTAGTTCGATACAGTCATCCGTCGCGACGTGTACCGCGGGTACGACCATCGACTCGGCGACGGATTCGGTGCTAGATTCGGCGCCAGGAACGGAATCAGTTTCGGGAATAAAATTCATCGTCTACGGAAGCGTCCCAAAGAGGTAGCGAACACTATCGACGGTATCGACTTCGTCGATGCAAATGACGTCGCCGCTTGGCTCAGCCGTCGCGATGAAGTAACCGGCCGGGATATCGCCGTCGGATTGCAAACGTTGCTGCAGCACCAATTCGAATGAACCGTCGGTCATAACATTTTGGCTATCAATCAGTCGGTTCGTATCCAAAACCAAATCAAAAATTGCGTTGCTGTAGTTTTGCCGATTTCCGGCTTGCTTGGTGACGGAGATGGGTCGGTATTCGCTATACATTCGGCCCATCAACTTCGTGGCAACCTTTGACGCGACCGGCTTCGCGTCGATGGTCGCACGGGGCCCAACGGCGTCAGCCGTCCAGTAGCCGCCGTCACGATTGCGCAGCACGATCGACCGCAGCGGAAAATCAAACGTGCTTTTTATTTTGTCGGGCGTCCCCTCTGTCGCGGCGACCAACTCGACATGGCCGACGCCTCGCCGGGGCAAATGCAAAATGAATTGACACTGTTGGCGGGACGGCAGAAACGACGAATCAAAGCGTTGAATTTCTTCGTCAATGCTGATTGCACCGATAATCGATGGAGACTCAAAAAAACGATCCTGCCACGAATCCGTGCTGCCTTCTGGATACTGCATGACTTCGGCGATCGCTGGGAATTGGATCCCATCGCTGGGACGAATCCCGGCAAAGTAGGTTGCCCGTACCCGTTCGGCGCCGTCGCCCGACCCACCGTCAATGAATGTCAATTGCCGTATTCGAGTCGAAGTACCGAACCCATCGGACACGATGCCATAAGCAAACATGGCGGTCGTGGTCAGCATCGCCAACAACGGTGCGATCGCAAACATCAAATAGCTGCGACCACTCTTGGACGTTTTACGATAGGCGACGGGCCCAACCAGGACAACGAAACCAACAAGCAACGCCATGAACGTATAGACCGGCGGTTGGGCGACACCGGGAATTAACCAGCGGTCAAAACGACGATCGCCAATCATCGGGTCAATCCCCCGTCGCAACATCGGCGAAATCCGGTAGCCAAACAAACCGTGAACAACGCTCCATTTCGACTGATCATCTGGTTCATTGATACCGGCGGTCGTACCAATGACCATGCCAGCGCCGACGGGCTGCATGAAGACGTCGGGACTTGGCATCGACAAATTGATCGGCGACGAACGGCGCATTTCGGCCAACTCTTTTTCTGCCCTGTCGCGGTACTCGATCGCATTCTCTAGGTCGGTGGGGAACCAGTATTCGAGTTCTCCGTAGATCGTGACCGCTGCTTCGCCATCCACTGCCGTGCCGTACATCAGCCCGTTGGGCTGGGCAGCGGTCGGAAGTGCCCCGGGCTGTGGCGACTCGGTTGCGATTTTCTTGCTGCCGCTTTTTTCGGCTTCTTGAATCTCCTGGATATGCGACTTGATGGCTGCCAATTCTTCACGAGCCTCTTTGTCTTCACTCTTTTGCATCGCTTCCAGTTGTGCCACCATCGGCCCGATCTGCTGCCGCGCGGCAGCATCGTCAGTCCAAGCGAAGTCCAACGATTTTAGGGTTTCGTTTGGTTCCCCAGCTTCGTAAACCACCACGATTCCGCCCACTAGAACGAAGTCTCGCAGTGCCGCAAGCCCAGCCGGGTTCGACCGAACTTGCTCGATCGCGACCGGATCCAACAGGACGGCGTCGTGATTGTTGTACCCTCGCCAATCCGTCGGCAACTCCGATTGGCCGATCGCCGACATCCAATTCGAACGAAGCATGTTCTCGTAAAACGTTGGGTCCTCTGCCTTCGTAGGAACCGGTGATGATCGGCCGTACGCGAACGAAAAGTCGTTCAACATCGATTGCATTTCCGGCAATGTGTCGACCGTGGCGACGTCGTCTTTGATGACAAGAACAGAATTAAAATCCGTTTCGTCCGGCAAGAGTTGGCGAAATCGAAATCCGTTGGCCGGCAGTCGATTGCCAATGTTTGCTTCGTATTCAGGTAACGGCCGGCCGTCCTCCCAGATCGATACGTTCCACGAAACGCCAGCCGACCACTTCGGCACATAGCGATTCACCGTTACGACCGACGAACCTTGAGTCGCGACGATCGGCAAGTTGATCGTCAAACCGTTGCGTGGCGGCGCTTGGCCCTCCGGTTGTGTCTGGATCCGTACTGTCAAACGGCGGTCTGCTGGAAACACGCCGACGCCGCGAAGCGATATTTCGACCGGAACGTATCCAGCCGACATGACGTTTCCGACTGTTACGTCACATCGAAACCCGAGCACCTTTGCGCCGGGCGATGGGATCGTAAACGTCGACAATTGCTCGCCGAGGATGGAATCAGCGCGTCCACGATTCGCCACGATGCACGAACCGATGCAAGATGCGAACAACATTGCCAAAGCGATCGGTGTGTTGGCAAGCAACCGCGTCATGAACGACTCTCCCGAGGTGGCAAAATTTGCGGCGGCAATTGGTCAGCGGCAAAGGGACTTCCCTTCAAAGCGTCTTCGACTTCGCCATGCCACAGCGACGAGACGCTGAGCGCGATGAAGAAGACGAACGCATACGCCGCAAAGCACGCGACAATAAACCCCACCGCGAACATCAACGAGACTGCGATCGCACCGCCACTGCCAGCGGCTTTGCCCACGGCCGCCAAAATCGCGCCGATCGTCGTCAGGCCGAACATCCAACGAAACGAGATCCGCGGCAACATTCGGCTGGTTTGAACCGGCTCAAAAGACGGCGTCTTGGGCAAAGATGCCTTTGTCGGTGAGGGCATGTCCACAAGCAACCCGAGTGAAAAGGTGACAAGAACCACAACAACGGATCACGTTTTCGACGCCACATCCGTCGTGGAGTCCGAATTGTAGTGTTTCCTGGCCGTCACGGGGATGAACCGCAAGGATGAATGCGTTAGCTTCTCCCCTTGCGAGCACTTGTCGGCTTCGCCCGCTCCCCTTTCGCGCCGGACATGACGATCGATGTCGCAGTGTTTTTCGTTGGTTTTTGGCCAAATCGCGTCGCCGGGTTTCCGAGTCGGCGAAGTTTCGTACTCGGTCGCCTTGGTCGGCGAATCGGTTTATGCACGCGGTTTTTCGATCGCGGTTGCTGGTTTGGCGATCGTATTTGCGGCACTGTTGTTGTTGACGATGTTCATCGCCACGATGCCACGATTGGCGGCGCTTCTGGATCGTTACTGTCCGGAGATCGAACACGGCGGCCCACCCTCGCGGCCGGAATCGAAAGCCAAAGAAGATGACGCGGTCCTTGCCGCGATCGGATTTGTTCTGCACAGCGAACTTAAGAACTACGAAAACCAAACCAAGCCAACGGAAGATCGATAACACCGATGGACATTCTGTTTGAGTTTTTGAAAACGACGGGCTTTGCGTCGATGACGTGGGGCAACGCGATCATGATCCTGATCGGCATCGGCTTCATCACATTGGCGATCCGAAAAGACTACGAACCGTTGCTATTGGTTCCGATCGGCATGGGCGCAATCGTCGGCAACATCCCGATCATCCCCGGCATGTCGCTTAGCGTTTATGACGAAGCGAAGTGGTTGCTGGAGGGGAACGAGGTCAAATATGTACCCGGCAGCGTCCTGAGCTACCTGTACTTCGGCGTCAAACAAGGCATCTATCCGCCGCTGATCTTTTTGGGGATCGGCGCGATGACCGATTTTTCGACAATGCTGTCGAACCCGAAGCTGGTGCTGTTGGGTGCAGCGGCACAGATCGGCGTCTTTTTGACGTTCGTCGGTGCATTGTTCTTGGACTTCAACTTTCAGGAAGCTGGCGCGATCGGCATCATCGGTGGCGCCGACGGACCGACCGCGATCTTCTTGTCCGCAAAGTTGGCGCCGCACTTGTTGGGTGCGATCGCGATTGCAGCCTACTCGTACATGGCACTCGTTCCCGTCATCCAGCCACCGATCATGCGGCTGCTGACGACGCGAGAAGAACGGTTGATCCGTATGAAACCGCCTCGCCACGTGTCACGGCGCGAGCGGATGTTGTTTCCCGTCGTCGCGTTTTTGATCACCACGTTGATCGCACCCGGCGCGATCGTGTTGTTGGGGATGCTGTTCTTTGGCAACCTGTTGAAAGAAAGCACGGTGACTGAACGGTTGGCCGTCACGGCACGAACGGCGCTGATCGACATCATCACGATCTTGCTGGGTTTCAGCGTAGGCGCCAGCACACAAGCAGACACGTTTTTGACGCCCGGTTCGTTGTTGATCTTTGGACTCGGTGCCACCTCGTTTTCCGTGGCCACGGCCGGCGGAGTCATGTTTGCCAAGTTCATGAATCTGTTTTTGACCGAGAAAATCAACCCACTGATCGGCGCCGCAGGCGTATCGGCAGTTCCCGATTCGGCACGCGTCGTGCAAATGGTCGGCCAAAAAGAAGACCCCCACAACTTCCTACTGATGCACGCGATGGCTCCCAACGTGGCCGGCGTCGTCGGCAGCGCCATCGCCGCCGGTGTGTTGTGGTCGGTACTGACGAAGTAGGGAATAGGTGTTAGGTGTTAGGTTTTAGGAAGTTGGGTAGCAGGCGACAGCAAAATTCGCGTCGCTTCAAAATGTAACCCGTCCGCTAAAGAACTCACCAAACACACAATTGCCTAAAACCTATTACCTAACACCTAAAACCTACTCCCGGTCTGATGAAAAAAATTCGCTTCATGTGCACTGCGTTTCGGGACGGTTTTCAGTCGGTCTACGGCGCTCGGGTGTTTACCAAAGACTTCTTGCCGGCGGTGGAAGCGGCGCGGGACGCGGGCATCGATTGGCTCGAAGCTGGCGGCGGAGCGCGGTTTCAGTCTCTGTACTTCTATTGCAACGAAGACGCGTTCGACATGATGGACGCCTTTCGCGCCACGGCCGGACCGGATGCGAATTTGCAGACGCTCGCCCGCGGTGTGAACGTCGTCGGGCTCGATTCGCAATCCAGCGACATCGTCAAACTGCATGCCGATCTTTTCAAGAAACACGGCATGACGACGATCCGCAACTTCGACGCGCTCAATGACGTCAACAACTTGATCTACAGCGGCCAATGCATCGTCGACGCGGGGCTGAAGCATCAAGTTTGCGTGACGTTGATGGAATTGCCGCCGGGATGCACCGGTGCCCACGATGCGGCGTTCTATGCCAAGACGTTGCAAGACATCTTGGATGCCGACATTCCGTTCGACGCGGTCTGTTTCAAAGATGCATCCGGAACGGCGGTACCGTCGAAGGTCTATGAAACGATTCGCGCGGCGCGGAAAATGTTGCCCGCCGATACTTTCATTCACTTTCACACTCATGAAACCGCGGGCGTGTCGGTGCTGGCCAACAAAGCCGCCATCGACGGGGGCGCCGATGCGATCGATTTGTCGATGGCGCCGTGCAGCGGTGGAACGTGCCAGCCGGACATCTTGGTGATGTGGCACGCGCTGCGAGGGACCGAGTACGAATTGGACATTGACGTCGAAAAAGTCCGCCAGGCCGAAGAAGTGTTCAAGGATTGCATGAAGGACTATTTCTTGCCGCCCGAAGCCACCGCCGTCGAACCGCTGATCCCGTGGAGTCCGATGCCGGGCGGCGCGTTGACGGCGAACACGCAAATGCTTCGCGACAACGGCATCATGGATAGGTATCCGGAAATCATCTTGGCGATGAGCGACGTGGTCCGCAAAGGCGGTTACGGCACCTCGGTCACGCCCGTGTCGCAGTTCTATTTCCAGCAAGCGTTCAACAACGTGATGTTCGGGCCATGGAAAAAGATCGCCGAACCGTACGGCAAGATGGTGCTGGGATATTTTGGAAAAACGCCCGTCCCGCCCGATGCCGACGTGATCGAGCTTGCCAAAACGCAACTGAAAATCGAACCGACCACGCGGCCGGTTTTGGAACTGAACGACGCCGACCCGAACAAGGGCATCGCAGCGACGAAAAAGATTTTGGAAGCCGAAGGATTGCCGACCACCGATGAAAACATTTTCATCGCGGCAGCATGCAAAGAGAAAGGGATCAAGTTCCTCAAGGGCGAAGCGGAAGTCGGTGTCCGGAAGATCGATCGTGACGCGGCAACGGAAAAATCTGCGGCTCCGCGAACGGGACCGGCCGAATACACCGTCACCGTGAACGGACGCGAAGTCTTCATGGCATTCGAAGGCAACACGGCAACCGTCGATGGCAAAGTCTACCGCGTCGACATGCGGCCTCGTTCGTCCGGAAAATCCGCGTCGACGGCGCCCGCCGCGGCAGCCACCACCGACGTGACGGCTCAAATGCCCGGCGCCGTTTTCAAACTGGTTGCCGAAGCCGGTGACAACGTTCGCGAAGGCGACACGATCTTGATCCTGGAAGCGATGAAAATGGAAATTGAAATCGCATCACCGACCGCAGGCAAGATCGCGGAAATATGCGTAAGCGTCGGCCAGCAAATCGCCGGCGGGCAAGTGTTGGCAAAGCTGGAAGCAGTCACTTAGCGTCGCGTGAAAACAACGGACGGATTTGATACGTGGGATGGGCTTCCAGCCTGTCGTTTCTCGCTAGACAGGCTGGAAGCCTATCCCACGTATTGATCGCTCGCCTCGGAGTCCCCCCGCGTAGGCATTCCCGGATATCATGGGAGCGATAGAGATGCGATCGAAATGATGGTGGGCATAGAGACTTTCGAGTTTTTCCAGCAGCAGGCTGGACGGGTCGGCCTTTGCAGTCTTCCTTTTCGGAGAAACTCGCGATGACCAATCAGCTTGACGGGCAAACGCGATCTCGTTCCCGTTTGTTCAAGATGTTGCTTTTTGCCGTTCCGGTCTTGGCAATCATCGGCGGCTGGTCTTGGTGGTTGCAGGCAAAATACCCATCGGCCGGACCGATTGAATATCAGCCCGCTGGTCCGCCGCCGGAGTACGCCAAGTACATGCCGGGACTGCAACCGCCCAGCGAGGCGTTCGCTTCGGCCGAGATGATGCGCATTTTGGATCGGTTGTCGGCCGACTGTGTCGATATCCTCGCAGACGTTGACCGGACGGAAGCCAGAGTGCGTGCCGCCGATCCGCATCTCGATCAAGCACTCGCCGATCCTTACACCACTCCCTTCATCGGGCCGAATGCTTTCACGTACTCGGACCTGCTGCGAGGTTGCAAGCCAATGACCGATGCGATGATCGGCGAACTAGCCGCGGATCGGTCAAGTTCGAATCGAGTTCCCCCGCATGTGACCGAGGCTCTTGATCGCATCCTTTTCGCAACCGTTTCGCGAAGCGAGTACGATTCCGAAGACTTTGTCGTCCTGCAAGAAGCGAGAGATTCGGGCGTCAATGATCCTCTCGTTTTGGCATGTCTGCTTCGCAACTTGCCCGAAAATGATGACTCATTCCATGAAGTGGCAAGGGCGTTGTTCGCACACCGCAAAGATCGCACGATGTCGATCCCCACGACCGCTTTCGTCTACCACTCATTTCGACTTACCAGAGGTTCGGTCGAACCAATCGAGTACGCCGAGGCTGTCTCCGAGTACAGCCCTTTCGCGGTTAGGTTGTGGGAGTGGATCGAGACAACGAAGCCGGAATACCCGATCGTTTCGTTCCAATTCACCGAGACCTACAATCTTTTATCAGCGACCAATTCGCCCGCGGCAGTCGACTTGCTGATCGAATTGGACCGATGCCAAAATCCGGCGGTAGCGCCCGAATTGCGCCATCTGCTGGTGTCGTTAATACTGACGAACATTGCCGCCACCTATCGCGGTACCAAATACATCAACGAAACCGATCCCGAAAGGTTAGATCAGTTCGGTGACTTCGCGAAACGATCGGCGGACCATTTGTTGAAAGCTTGGTCGATCGAACCGCGTCACACCATCCTGCCAGCGAAGTTGGGGGCACTTCAATACTGGTCTGGCACAACGCCACGTTCCGACGACGAATGGTTCCGCCATAGCCTAGCCACGGCTGTGGACAACAAGCTCGCGTGGGAGACCAGTCGTTCGGCGATGAAGACCAAGTGGGGCGGATCGCCCGAAAAGCAACTCTGGTTCGCCGAGATGTGTGTGGGCGGCGAAAAGATGATCGGCAGCGTTTTCTTCAAGTATAGCGACGCGTTGTACACTCGCATCCATGAAGCAGCCTGCACGGAACGACTAGGCCAGAACGCGCGCATTCGCAAAGTTGCAAAGACCGTCGTTGATCGGTTGCAAGCTTTTTCGATGGCCGACGCCCATCCCGAGGTTCGCGAATCAAGCCTGCCACCGATCGTCGCTACGCTTTGGCAGGCCGGCGATTTTGACGATTTGAATTGGCTTTTGTCGGTTTACGGTGATCGGATCAGTAGCAACGCCATGCATTTTTTCAATGCGCATACCGAGGAAATCAAACAGTTTTCAATCCAAGTGGTCCAGTCGGAACGCGAAGACTCCTGGTTGGATATCCACGACGCGTTGCACGCAACATACGAACCGCTTGACGATGCCCGACTGGGTCGTTTGGACATGGCGATCGAGGAAGCCCGCCAGGAAGTGACCGAAAACTCAGAGCTTTCCAAGAGTCTTGCGAGGTACCAACGACGATCCAGCCGATTGCGAACGCTAAACGATGGCGAGGAAATTGTCCTGACGGAACAGGACCTGCGTGATTGTTTCGAAATCGGTTACTACGCCGAGTTCAATTACGGAACGACCCTTCCGTCGGCCAATGCTGATGCAAGCGAACCGTCGAACGAGGTCGCCGACGACTCGTCCCCAAGCGACTCGATCCCAAGCGATGTGTCGGCCGAAGCGGTGGAAACGATCGCGTCTGGATTCGTCGAGTTTCAAGTTTCTGCGACGGTACGCCAGGCGGTCCTTCTGATTCCGTTGGCATTGGATCCGCCGCTGCGATTGAGTGCGGTTATCGAGTTGATACCGGTAGAAAAAGGCTTGGTGGGCGATCCCTACGGCGTGTCACTGCTAGTGGGTGCGACAAGCGGCGCCGCTTATGCGACCGACAAACGAGGTCCGATACTGACCGTTCAGCCTGGGTTTCGACGCTTCATGCAGGACGAGTTGCCGGAAGTCACCTGGGAGGAGGGGAAAGGCAACTTCCGACTGCTCACAAGAGCCAAGCCTTCCATTCGATCCGAACTGCGAATCGATGCGTTCCCCGACGGTTATCGAACGTTTATTGACGGAAAACAATTCACCGAAGTCAGTGTGCCACTGCAAACGGATCATCTGGTGCAAATCGGGCGTTACAGTAACGCACGCAGATCCCCCGTGAGTCAAGAAATCGTGAAGTACCGGATGTCCGATGTTCGGCTCAAAAAACTGGACGAAACCAGCGTTGACATTCAACCGAATTGAAGCGTCCAGGTACCCAGTGACGGAAGGCTATCGTTACTTCAAGTCGCGATCCAGGATGCTGGGGCCATACAGCTTTGTCATCCGTTCGGCATCGTTGATCGTCGTCGTTGTCACGGAAGGCTGAGTCCCGAATTGCTGAATCGCAGAGGGCTGAATCGTGGGCGGTGAATACACTTGGCGGGTCGGTGCCGACGAACGTCCCATATTGCCCCGGTATCGGTTCATGGGACTGCGGGCATTGGCGACGGACATCGTGGCGATCGCGATGGAAGCGACAACGAAAATGCGAGTAGAGGCGGCAAATTTCATCCAGGCAACTCAGTAAACGTGACGTGGAGGTATGCGGGTTACAAACTGGTGTGGCCCGGAACTCTTGCACGCGTTCTTCGCCCAGGCAAAAAGACCTCGTCGAGGCTGCGTCGGCTAACCGGCTGTCCTGATTTCGCTTACGATTGAGGGCGAATGACAAACTCTCTCCACTCCGCGCGGCCCCGATGTCGAACGATCCATTTGCACGGTTTGAATCTTCTCGCAGCGGATTGCTCATCCCTGTTGCATTGTTCTTGATCGGCGCCGCTGGCACGACCGTCGCCATTGGGACGCTCCATCGAGTGGAATCAGCAGCGGAACCGGCAAAAGAAAAAGTGATCGAAGTCGACCCGTCCGAATCAGTATTGCCGGTTGAGCCTTCATCGACGGCCGAATAAAAAAAACTCAATTCCCCTCACGCATCTGCGGAGCCGTTCGAACTGTGACCGATCCCAACCAAGCCGCCATCGCAGCACTTCGGAGCGCCGTTGCGGTCTCGCCCGAGAACATCGAACTGTCAAACCAATTGACTCGGCTGCTGGTCGATTTGATGCGGTACGAAGAAGCTGAAACGAACGTCCGCGAATCGCTTTCGCGGCACCCCGGCGATGTCGTGTTGCAATTGTCGCTGGCCGACATCTATTTTCGTCAGCGAAAAGACTCGCACGCGATGGCGATCGTCGAAACGTTGGCATCCGGCAAGAACGCCGATCCGCGGGCGATGGTCATGCACGCCCGGCTGCTGCAACGAAGCGGCGATATTCGCGGTGCCGTGTCGACCTATCGCGATGCCGTTGATCGAAATGAAGACGTAGCGGATGCCGAACTGGAGAGTCTGCTGGGCATCAGCGACTTCCGCGAACAGGACGAAGAATCCGAACCGCAAGGCGCCGCGTGGCAGGAAGGCGACTACGACGACGATGATCCCGAATTTGAAATGTTTCGTCCGACCGAAGGGTTCGAATCGGTCGGCGGCATGGAATCGGTCAAAGAAGATATCCGCGTCAAAATCATTTACCCGATCGAACACGCCGAAATGTTCGCTGCATACGGCAAGAAAGTCGGCGGCGGTATCCTGCTTTATGGGCCTCCCGGATGCGGCAAGACGCACCTTGCGCGAGCTACCGCGGGCGAAGTCAAAGCCGGTTTTTTGTCGATCGGTATCAGTGACGTGTTAGACATGTGGATCGGCAACAGCGAAAAGAACTTGCACGCGATCTTCGAACAGGCACGCCGCAGCAAGCCGTGCGTGTTGTTCTTTGACGAAGTTGATGCGTTGGGAGCCAGTCGCAGTGACATGAAACGCAGCGGTGGCCGGCAACTGATCAACCAGTTCTTGTCGGAACTCGATGGCATCGAAGCGAACAACGACGGGCTGTTGTGCTTGGCAGCCACCAACACTCCGTGGCACCTGGATTCGGCATTTCGGCGCCCCGGGCGGTTTGACCGGATCGTGTTTGTCCCGCCGCCCGATGCCGCCGCGCGTGCGGAAATTTTGCAGTTGCAGTTAACCGGCAAGCCGACCGATGACGTCGATGTGTCAAAGATCGCGGCGAAGACCGACGAGTACTCGGGCGCCGACATCAAAGCGGTCGTCGACCGGGCGATCGAAGCGAAGCTGCACGAAGCGGTCAAAACGGGCATGCCCAAACCGATCACGACGAAGGACTTGTTAGCGTCGGCCAAAGAAGTCCGCCCGTCGACTCGCGAGTGGTTCTCGACGGCTCGTAACCACGCGTTGTATGCCAACGAAGGCGGTTTGTACGACGACATTCTTGACTATTTGAAGATCAAACGATGAGCGATCGATATCAGCGGGCACAGATGCTGGCCGGTACCGGACGCATGGATCTTGCCGAGAACGATTTGCGTCGGATGCTGGCCGAAGAACCACGCGATGCTCACGCGCATGCGCTGTTGGCGCTGGTGATTTTGGCGGACGATTCGCGCTGGGACGAAGCCACCGAGGAAGCGAAGATGTCGGTCGGCATCGAACCGGATTCGCCGTTCACGCACTTTGCGATGGCCCAATGCTTGCTGACTCGCAATCGATACCCGGAAGCCGAAACGGCGATCTTCGAATCGTTGCGGCTGGACCCCTACGACGCAGATTATCACGCCGTCCTTTCACGGACTCGGTTGGGGCAAAGCAACTATCAAGCGGCCTTGGATGCGGCGGAACAGGGTTTATCGGTCGACGCCGAACACATCGATTGCGGGAACTTGCGGGCGATCACGCTAGAGCGACTCGGACGGGGCGATGAAGCGATCGCGGCGTCGCGCGCGAATCTCGCACGAGACCCCGACAACGCGCTCTCGCACGCGGCACTCGGCTGGACGCTGGTCAACAACGGCCAACACAAAGAGGCTCAGGTCGCGTTTCGCGAAGCTCTGCGATTAGACCCGCACGACGAGATGGCCCGCCAGGGATTGATGACGGCGATGAACAATCGCAGCTTCGTGTTTCGCCAAATTCACCGATTTTATGTCGCGATGGGGCGACTGAATTCGAGGGCGGCATTCGGACTGATTTTTGGCGCTTGGTTGCTGATGCAGGTTCTCGGTTCGCTTGCCAATCGGATCCCCACGCTGGGGCCGCTGATTCTGCCGATCCTGTTTTTCTATGTCGTTTTCGTCGTGCTGACCTGGATCGCCAATCCGCTGTTCAACACCGTGCTTCGGTTTCACCCGTTCGGGCAACACCTGTTGAACCGTACCGAACGGTGGGCTTCCAATCTGATCGCTCCGTGCTTGGGGCTAGCCGTTTTCGGTTTTGCGATCGGATGGTGGACGGACGGTTTGTTGCTGGCGATCCTGATTGCGGCGTACTGGATGGGCGGAGCCGTGTTGGTCGCGGCGGCTTTTGCGATGCCGACGAACCAACGTCGATGGTTGGTCGGTGCCGCCGGCATGTTGGTCGCGTGCGTGCCGATTTACGGACTGATCAGTGCGTCGATGAGTGCGTCGTTTGAGCCGTTCTTGTCATCGTTCCAAGCCTATGGCTACAGCTTGTTAGGCATTCAGATTGGAAGCCAGTTGATAGCCGCCCAACCCGTACGAAGGTAACACGATCTTGAGACGCGATCCGCAAAAGAGCGCCGTTGCTGTAGACAAGGTTGTGATCCCGACGAAGATATTGGGATACCGCTGCGAGCGTACTTTGATCACTCCCCCGAGCACACGCCTTGTCCAAAGTCCCGATCCATCGACCCACCCACAAAGCGACAACGATTGCGAAGCTTCGCATCGGTTCGCGGATCGGAAAGTATCGCTTAGACCGACGGATGGGCTCGGGCGGTTTCGCAACAGTCTACGCGGCAACCGATACGTTGCTGGGGATCAAGGTGGCGCTGAAGATCCCATCGGCCGAGCTGGTATCGCCGAGCATGTTGGAAGAATTTCGGCGCGAAGCACGGCTGACGATGAAGTTGGATCATCCCAACATCTTGCCGATCCGCGACGCCTCGTTCATCGATGGCCAATTTGTGATCGTGTCGCCGCTCGCCGAAAGGACGCTGGACGATCGTTTGTCCAAAAGAATGGCTTTTGAGACGGCGTTCAACATGATCGAACAGGTCATCAGTGGCGTCGCACACGCTCACCAGCGTGGTGTGATCCACTGTGACATCAAGCCCGAGAACATTCTGTTGTTCGACGACAACGTCCTTAGGCTGGCGGACTTTGGGATCGCCAAAGCAGCCCAAAAAACGATCAGCGCCAGCGGCACCGGTACTGTCGGTTACATGGCACCCGAACAGGCGATGGGGAAACCGTCGGCACGATCCGACGTTTTTTCGATCGGATTGATCGCGTACCGGATGTTTTCAAGCAAATGGCCTGAATATCCGTTCACCTGGCCGATGGCGGGGTCCGCAAACCTTCGAAAGCGCGCGCATCCGGACTTAATCGTTGTGATCCGCAAAACCCTCGAAATCCTCCCTCGTCACAGGTATCGCGACGCGAACGCGTTGCTAGCAGACTGGGAAAAAGTGCGTTTGAAGGCAATTCGATTTGCCAGAAGGTGATGGGCTGAGGGCTACAATGAAATAGCTCTAGCACGCGACAACGGGATTCGGCCACAATGCTGGCGACATTTTGCGTGTCGATTGCCCGACCGGCGGCTCGGGCCCCCCTCCGGGCTATTGGACCATCACTCAACTTAAAACCATGCTGACAACAACCACTCAATCGATTCGTCGTGTCTTTGTCGAGTCCGATATGGACCGGGTAGACGTTATCGACGTTGTACATGGTCATGTCGCCGTCTTCTGTCGGCGTTGTCCTGGCAAGATCGAACCGAATGACGACTCGGCGGCCATGATCCAAACTTCGTCGGGTGGCATCGTCATGGTGGTCGCCGACGGCGTTGGCGGTTGCCCGCTCGGATACAAGGCTTCGGCCATCGCGGTTGAGTCGATTATGGAAGGTGTCCAGCAGGCGGCACCCTTTGCGGATCTTCGTCCGGCGATTTTGGACGGCATCGAACGGGCCAATCACGAAATTTTGGATTTGGGAATCGGCGCGGCGACGACGTTGGCGGTGGTCGAGATCCAAGACCGGATGGCGCGTGCCTACCAAGTCGGCGATTCGATGACCTTGATGATTGGGCAACGCGGTTCGTTAAAATGGAAGTCGACGCCTCATTCGCCGGTCGGATATGCGATCGAGTCGGGGATGCTGGACGAACAGGCGGCCATGCACCACGACGAGCGCCACCTGGTGTCCAACTTGGTCGGTTCACGAAGCATGCACATCGAAATCGGACCCGCGATCCTGTTGTCGGCGCGAGATTCCGTCGTCGTCGGCAGCGACGGTTTGTTCGACAACTTGCACCTGGGCGAAGTGGTCGAATTGGCAAAGAGCGGCAAGCCAGAAAAACGCATGGCGGCACTGACGGATCTGGCGACCCGCCGAATGAACGAACAAAAAGACGGCCAACCGGGAAAACCCGACGACTTGGCCATCCTAATCTTCTCGCCGTAGTTCGCGATGCGGTTCCCAGTCGCAGAGCGACGATAGCAACCCAGTCGCAGAGCGACGGCATGCGTATCCCGCCATAACGCCTGTCGTCGCTTCGCGACTTCGATGCGTTTCGTCGTTTGTTTTCCTGAGACTGGCGTCCAAGGCTATCGCCTGTCGTCGCTTCGCGACTGGGTGCGGGCATCGACCGCTAGCTTTTTGATGGCGGCGGGTAACGTTTCGCATTCGACATCGAAGACACGTGCGGCCAACGAGTCTGGCGTGTCGTCGGGTTTTACGGGGCACGATTTCTGCAAGATGATCGGGCCGTTGTCGTACAGGTTATCGACGAAGTGGACCGTGCAACCGCTGATTTGGACGCCACGTGCGATCGCCGCAGCGTGCACCCGATCACCATACATTCCAGGACCACCAAACGCGGGCAGCAACGACGGGTGGATGTTGATGACACGGTTTGCAAAGTCCGCCGGAACCAAAACATGCTTCAAGAAGCCCGCCATCACCACCCACGTCGCGCCGGCGCCGCGACACGGGTCGAACATCGCTTGGCAGTACGCTTCGTCGCTCGGAAATTGACTCTTCAAAATCACTTGCGTCGGGATGCCCGCCGCGCGAGCAACCTCGACACCACGGACTTTGGCACTGCTGCTAATCACCAATCGAAGGTCGATCGGCAAGCCGTGTTGGTCACGGTGGACGATCAAGTTTTCCAGTGTTCGACCGCCGCCGCTTAAGAAAACGGCGACTGGCATATGATCGGGTTCGTGACTCACGCGGTCACCTTGCACACATAGACGTTCCCCGATTCGGTTTCGACCGGCGTTACTGCGTCGATCGCACCGATCGCCAAAGCATCGGCAAGCGTTTCGCTGCGGATCATTTCGCCGTGTTCGGCGATGGCGGCGGTCACTTCATCTTCATCGGTGACCACGCCGACGCGGATGCGATCGGTGTATTCGCACGCGATTACCTTGCGTTGGCTTTGAATCGTCCGAATCAAGTCCTTTGCCACACCCTCACGGCGCAGTTCATCGGTGACTTCGGTGTTCAGCACCACAACGCATTGAGTCCCCTGAGCCGCTGCCCAACCTTCGCGAGCTTGCAAACGAACTTCGATGTCGTCGCTATCCAATTTCACGTCCCCACCCGGAAGCGACAGTGTCACGAAACCTTGCGACGACAGTTGTTGCAAGAATTCGTTGCCATCGGCTTTCGCGAGTGCGGCTTTGACCGCAGGAATTTGCTTGCCAACTTTGGGGCCCAACCGCTTAAAGTTCGGCACGACGGTGTATTGGACATACTGGTCGCCCTCGGTCGTGTACTCGACCGATTTGACGTTCAGTTCCTCACGCACAAGTTCGTCGTGATTCTGTAGCCAAGCGATCCGAGCATCATTTGTCAGCACCACCTCGACCCGCGACAGTGGCAACCGCACTTTCAATTTTGCTTCCGCACGTGCCGCCCGACCCATCGAGGCGATCTCGCGAAGCAGCGTCATCGATGCCGACAAATTCGCATCGATACGCGAGGCGTCGGCGACGGGATAGTCGCACAAATGAACGCTTTTCTTGACGCGATCACCGAACGGCGCGGTCAGGTTCTGCCACAGGGTTTCCGACAAGAATGGAACGAACGGCGCGACCAGCTTTGCCAATTCCAACAGCGTCTCGTACAAAGTCCAGTATGCGTCGGCCTTGTCTTGCGAGTCCGTTTCTTTGGCCCAGAACCGATCGCGACTGCGTCGGACATACCAATTGCTCAGCCCGTCGACCAAAGCCGTGATCGCTTTACATGCGTTGTAGTTGTCGAGCGCGTCCATCTTGTCGGTGACCGTTGCGATCGTTTGGTTCAGTTCCGACAAGATCCAGCGGTCGATCTCACTTCGTTTGGAAGCATCGCGATACGTTGGCGCCGACGCCAGCGAAGCGGGCGACAGTTGGTCATCCGCACCGACGGCTGTCGTGGGATCGAATCCGTCAATCTCGGCATAGATGGTCAGGAAGCTGAACGTGTTCCAAGTCCGCAGCAAGAACTCGGGGATCGAATCCTTGATCGCTTGTTCCTTGTATTGGATCGCAGTCCAAGGCGTTTGTTTGCTGAAGAAGAACCAACGCAGCGCGTCGGCACCGTACTTGTCAAAAATCTCGGCAGGTTCGCGGAAGTTCTTGTCCTTCTTTGACATTTTTTTCCCGTCTTCGCCAAGCATCAATCCAAGCACGATGCAGTTGCGGAAGGGGATCGGATAGTCGGTATCGAAACCAGCAAGCGTCGGCGTAGTCGTGCGCGTCTCGGCGTCCAGAGCCTTCGAATCGCTGATCGCCGCGCCTTCGCCGAACAACATCGTGCTGATTGCCAACTGGCTGTAGAACCAACCTCGGGTCTGGTCGAGCGCTTCGCTGATGAAGTCGGCCGGAAACTGGTCGCGGAACTTCTCGTCATTTTTGTGTGGCCAACCCCACTGGGCGAACGGCATCGCGCCGCTGTCGTACCAACAATCGATGACTTCGGTGACGCGTTTCATCCGCGCGCCTTTCTCGAACGGCGAATCGTAAGTGACCGCGTCGATGTACGGTTTGTGGACACGCAAATCGTCGACCAATTCTGGGTTGGCTGCTTTGGCGGCGTCCCAGACTTCTGTTCCCGTGACGCCGGGCTTGGCCAACAATTGGTCGTAGCTATCGATGGCTTCGGCTTGTCCGGTCGCTTGGCAAACCCAGATCGGCAGCGGCGTGCCCCAGTACCGTTCACGCGACAGCGCCCAATCGACATTCGATTCCAAGAAGTTTCCAAAGCGTCCGTCGCGGATATGCTCGGGCTGCCACCCAATCTTGGAATTGTTCTTCAGCATCAGATCGCGAAACTTCGTTGTCTGGATAAACCAGCTTCGACGCGGATACTGGATCAACGGATCTTCGCTGGCCCGCCAACAGAATGGATATTCGTGCAGATACTGTTCCTGCATCAGCAATAGCGATGATTCTTTCAGCAAGCGGATGATCGGCTTGTCCGCGTCTTTGACCCACGTGCCCTTCATCGGTAAAAATTCATCGGTGAATTTCCCGTCCGGACCGACTGCACACAACAACTCCGGTGCATCGGATTGTACGAATCGACTTCGCTCGGACACCAACACTTCATGGTCGACCTCGCCGAACGCCGGAGCCTGGTGAACGATACCGGACCCCGATTCCGTGGTCACAAAATCCGCTGCAACCACGCGCCAATACTTGTGTTCAGTATCACCACCAACGGCAAGTTTACCTGTCGGATCACCAGTCGCGGTCACGTAGTCATCGAAGGGCGGTTGATAGCGCCGCCCGATCAGCGACGCGCCGGACAACGACTCGACGACTTCCAACTCGCGTTTCAGTTTACCGGCAACCGTTTCGACCAACTTCGTTGCCAACACCAACTCTTCGCCCGTTTCGGAATCGCGGACGACGCTATAGTCGACATCGGTTGGGTGAACCGCTGCGTACATATTGCTGGGCAAGGTCCATGGCGTCGTCGTCCACACGACCAGCGATCGGTTGGTCGGTTTGCCCGCGTCGTCGTACAAACGAAACAGCACATAGACACTCGGGTCCGCGACTTCACGGTAGCCCTGGCCGACTTCGCCGGCCGACAGCGCCGTCCCACCTTGGGCCCACCACCATACGATTTTGTGTCCTTGGTAAAGCAGTCCTCGGTCGAACAGATTCTTCAGACTCCACCACACCGACTCGACATAACTCTGGTGATAGGTAACGTAGGCGTCTTCCAGGTCGACCCAGAACCCGAGTCGGCGGGTCAGCGTTTGCCACTGTTGCATGTAACGCCAAACGCTTTGTTGGCATTTTTGGATGAACGGTTCTTCACCGTAGGCCTCGATGTCTTCCTTGCTGTGGATGCCCATTTCCTTGCCGACTTCGACTTCGACCGGCAAACCGTGGGTGTCCCAGCCCGCTTTACGCTCGCAACGGAATCCCTTCATCGTTTTGTAGCGGGGGAAGACGTCCTTGATGCTGCGGGTCAAACAGTGCCCGGGGTGCGGCATGCCGTTGGCGGTCGGGGGACCTTCATAGAAGACGAACGACGGACAGCTCGCGCGAGCGGCCAGCGACTGGGCGTAAATATCGTGCTCGTCCCAGAACTTCAGGACATCTTGCTCGAGCGCGGGAAAGTTCGGGCTGCCGGCGGGGGCACGAAGAGGGGTGGCCATGAGGAGGTGAATTACGTTGATTGAGTAGGGTAAATTTGTGAATATTGCGTTAGGAACGGCTGGCGTCCTGTGTCAGAATCCAGGCTGAGCGACCATGATTGTACGGTCAAACGTCGAACGCGCCCGCCCCGGTCGACTCGCTTCCCCATCCCGGTTCGATTGCGTGCTTGCACCGTCTTCTCCAACACCGCCTTACGACGATTTGACCGATTCGGCGCCCGTCTCGTCGAGTTTTCTGGTGGCGGTTCCGGCCGTTGTCGGCGCCGCAGTCGGATGGGCATCGGGGTCGGTCGGGTGGACGTTGTTCGCCGCCGTCACCGCCATGGCTTTGGGCGACCGGTGGTCCAAGAACCGCGCGGCCAACCAATCGATTCGCATTCGAAACGCCGTCGCGGCCGCTCGTGAAAATGCGGACGATTGGCAACGACGCTGGACGAAGCTGCACCAGGAAGCGGAACAGACGGCATCGGCGCTGCAGATGATGCGTGACGGCGTGATCCTGCTGTCTCACTGCGGCAATATCCTTCTCATCAATCCGTCGGCACGTCGCTTGTTGGCCGTTTCCAGACACGAGTCGCTCGACGGACGTGTATTGACCGAAATCGTTCGCATCCCCGATCTGGCTCGCAGCATTCAGTCGGCATCCGCCGGCGAGGGGACACAGAAATTCATGGTCGAGATCGGTGATGAAGAGACGCTGCGGCCGATCAAGGTTCGCGTCGACCCCATCGACGGGGGCCCCGCGATGCAGTTCCTGGTTTCGCTGCGCGACGAAACCGAAACCAACCGAGTCGACGAAATGCGCCGCGAATTCGTGGCCAACATCTCTCACGAATTGAAAACGCCGCTGGCCGCGATCAAGGGTTATGCCGAAACGGTCGAATTGGCAATCGAAGACGACCCGTCGGCCGCCAAACACTTCATGAGCCAGATCCACATCCAGTGCTTGCGTTTGGAACGCTTGATCGCCGACATGATGAAGTTGGCGCGAGCCCAAGCGGGTCGTTCGCAATTGTCGATTTCAGTCATCCATTTGGCCGACGTGATTGACGAGTCCTTGCGTTCGAATCGACCGGTCGCCGAAGCCAACGGGATCCGGCTGCACTTTGACCCGTCGCAGTCCGCAAGTGTGATGAGTGATCGCGAAGCAACATTGACGATCGTAAACAACCTGATCGGCAACGCGATCCGGTACACATCGTCCGGCGGAAACGTAAACGTCAGTATCGGTGACGCCGGCCGATTCATCGCCTTGGTCGTCAAAGACGATGGCGTGGGCATTCCGCCGGGCGAACAAAAAAGAATCTTCGAGCGTTTCTATCGCGTCGAAACATCGCGAATCGCGCGCGACGATGGGACCAGCGCCTTGCCCGAAGGCACCGGCATTGGCCTATCGATTGTCAAAAACTTGGTACACGCGCTGCGGGGCGAAGTCAGGGTCAGCAGCCGACCCGGCGAAGGCGCTCAGTTCGAGGTCCTTTTGCCGAAGTGTGTTGAGGAAAAGTCGCCAACGCACGGGTCGTCGCGTGCCAAGAATTAACGAAAACTTCACCAAATAACGGGGCTTTGGTGGGATGCACAGATGGGCCGCATCGTTCACGATGACGACCGAGCGTCGGTGACAGATCTGTCATACTTTTCCCCACCTTCCGTCTTGGCAGTGAAATGCAACTTGTTTCATCGGATCCGAGGTCCTTCGCGGCCGTGCTTCCGTCCGGCACGAGTGTGCAAAACGAAGAAAACATGTCGAAAATTACAGTATTGATTGTCGAGGACTACCGACCGCTTGCGGAAACGTTGGAGTATCAACTTCAGCGAGCCGGATACGAGGTTTTCCGGGCCGCCGATGGACGCGAGGCGATCAGGCTGGCCAAGTTACAATTGCCCGACGTCATCTTCTTGGACGTCGACCTACCGATTCTCAACGGTGTCGACGTTTGCAAGCAGCTTCGCGCCAATCCAGCAACGAAAGACACATTGATCTTGATGCTCAGCGCGCTGGGCGAAGAGTCGGATCAAGTCGTCGGGTTCGCCGTCGGCGCCGATGACTATGTGGTCAAGCCAGTCGAGAGTTACAAGGTACTGTTGCAACGGCTCAAGGCACTGCTGCGTCGCCGCGAACCGGTTGTTGAAGATGCGGATCAAGTCAGCCACCACGATGTGATGATCGACCGCCGGCGCTTCGTCGCCAGCATCGGCGATACGCAATTGAAGCTGACCAAAAGCGAGTTTCAATTACTGGAAACGTTAATTCGGCAACCCGGACGGGCTTTCGGACGCGCCGAACTGGTCGACGCGGCCCTGGGCGAAGACACGATGGTGCTGGAACGAACGATCGATGTCCACGTTCGAGCACTGCGAAAGAAGATGGGCGATGCAGCCGATTTGATCGAAACGGTTCGGGGTGTCGGATACCGTTTCCGCGAGTAAACGCCGAATGTGAATGACGTGGTTCGCCGTCAGCGGTTAAGGTGAGTGAAACCGATCGAAGTATTCCGTTCGGCATCACCTCCTTTCCCGATACTCGACCAACGATGGCCGACACCTCGCTATCGCTTTTACAGCGAATCAAGCACTCCGATGATTCCGAAATTTGGAACCGTCTGGATATCCTGTATCGACCCTTGTTGGTCGCCTGGATGCGAAAGTACGACGTCCAGCCCAGCGACGCGGACGACCTGGCGCAGGAAGTTCTTTGGGTAGTTTCCAAAGAGGTCGGCACGTTCGAGCACAACGGACGAACGGGTGCGTTTCGGGCTTGGATAAAAACGATTCTTGTGCACCGATTGCGGACGTTCTGGCGTACCCGCGATCGCCACCCCCGCACCGCAGACGGATCCGACGTCGTCCGCCGCTTGGCCGAACTGGATGACCCGGCCAGTGATATGAGCCGGCTCTGGGACGACGAACACGACCGCCATGTGGCTGGCCAATTGATGATCCAAGCCGAACGGCATTTTTCGCCGGAAACCTGGAACGCCTTCAAGCGAGTCGCGATTGATGGAGCACGGGCTGACGTCGCGGCGCGGGAACTTGGAATGACGCTCAACGCGGTCTTTATCGCGAAATCGCGAGTTCTAAGCCGTCTTCGGCAAGAAGCGGCCGGGCTTGTCGAGCATGCCACGACGGCCGGACCCGAAAAGAAAAGTTAGAAAGTGCTGAAAGAAGTCGCCGGCTGCGGCACTCCCTAAGTGAATGCCCACCGAAACGATACAACCCCTATCGGAGACAAGGCCCATGCTTTGCGACATGATGCACCCGACAAATGATGACTTGAAGGCGTTCTCGACGGGACAGTTGCCCGCGGTTGAAATCGCGACGCTGGAAGACCATATCCGCGAATGCGAGTCCTGTTGCGAAACCCTTTTGGCGATGTCGGACGACGACAGCTTCGCCGTCCTGTTGCAACGTTCAAGTGTGGATGACGAACATCGTCATGGACGTGACGATTTGCAAAACAATCCACGCTACGAAATCGCCGAACTGATCGCCCGCGGCGGCATGGGCGACGTCTTCAAGGCCAAGCATCGTGTGATGGATCGGATCGTCGCGCTCAAAATCATCAAGCCCGAACTGATGCGGCGCCCCGAAGTCATCCAACGGTTTCATCGCGAAGTCAAAACGGCGGCTCAACTTTCGCACCGTAACATCGTCACCGCCTACGATGCTGACCAGTTCGGCGACGTCCATTTTTTGGTGATGGAGTACGTCGATGGCATCAATTTGGCCCAACGGGTGCGGCGAGATGGAGCCATGCCGGTGGCCCAGGCATGCGACGCCATTGGGCAAGCCGCCGCCGGATTGCAGCACGCACACGATCAAGGCATGGTGCATCGAGACATCAAGCCACACAATTTGATGCAGACGCCCGATGGATCCGTCAAGGTTCTCGACTTCGGCCTGGCGTCGTTGGTATCGGAAACGATGATGGCATCCGCCGAGCAAGGCAGCACGGACTCGAAACTGACGTCAGCCGGCACGTTGATGGGGACACCCGATTTCATCGCGCCCGAACAAGCCGCCGATGCACGACAGGCCGACATTCGCAGCGACATCTACAGCCTTGGCGCAACCCTGCACTACCTGCTCGTCGGACGACCGCCCTTTGACGCCGGTTCGGTCGCCGACCGCATCAAAGATCACGCCGAAACACAACCCGCTGTCGTTTCCGAACTGCGTCCTGACGTACCGATGGGATTGTCGGATGTGATCAGCCGGATGATGGCGAAAGACCCCGACGACCGCTTCCAAACACCTTGCGAAGTCGAAGCAGCGATCCTTCCGTTCACTCAACCGACGGCCGCGCGAGTCGGGCACGGGCGACGTCCACCGATCAAGTGGATCGCGTTGGCGATGGCCGCATTCGCTTGTCTGGCGGCCGGCGTCATCTACGTCAAAACGGACAAAGGGACGTTGAAGATCGATGCGCTCGATGACGGTGTCGAAGTGACGATCTCGAAAGCCATCGATGGCGACGGCCATCGCTATGTCAAAGTCCTGGCCGTCGACACCGTGACGGGCACCGAGGTCCAGCGACTGCGATCGGGCGACTATGAAGTTTCGCTCGGCGAAGCCAGCAGCAAGTTCGAACTCACCCCCACCGGATTTACACTCCGCCGTGGCAAAGAAGTCGTTGTCAAGGTCACGCGAAAAACGGAAACCGCCTCTGATCCAACGAAAGCGGAACCCGAAGACATCGACGAAGTTCTTTCGATGCCGATTCCGTCTTCGGCGCTCCTCACCCTGACGAGCGAAGGACGCCGACTAACACCAGATCAGATTGCCGCGATGGAAACGAAAGCACAAACCGAAGGGCCCGAGCAACTCGAGTCCAAGCTTCGGTTGCTGGGCTATTACCAAAGCAAGAACATCATGAACAAAGAGCTTCGAAAGCCGCACGCCAATCTGATGGCCGAATTGGTCGATCGCTATCCCGAATCGATGAGCCGCACGATTGCTCACATGCATGCATCGATTGATCCCGTCGGTTACATGCAGGTGAAACAAGTCTGGTTGAAGCAGACCAAAGACCATCCTAAAAACGCCACGATCCTTGGCAACGCCGCTGCGTTCTTTCTGCTTTCCGAACGTGATGAAGCCGAGGCATTGTTCAAACGTGCCAAGGCACTCGCCCCGGAAGAGGCTCAGTATGCCGAGCAATTGGGTAACCTTTACTTGCTGAGTCAGTACGGCAAATCGAAAAAGCAAACGCAGAAAGACGCGGCGGCCGCTCTGGTCGAATTCGAAACGGCAATGAAGCTGAGTGCATCTGATCGAAATTCTCGAGTCTACGCGGCCAAAGCAGCCTACGTTGCCGGCAACACGGCCAAAGCGACTCAGTATGCTGAGCAACTGATCGCGACGGACGACGAAAACTCGAAACACCAGGGTCATACGATCCTGGGGAACTTGGCGATCGCCGATGGCAAGACCAAGATCGCCTGCGAGCATCTGCTTGCATCCGGACGCGTGACGGGGGCGCCGAATTTGAATTCCTTTGGTCCAAGTATGAAACTAGCCGACGCCCTCCTGCGTGCCGGCGAGACCAAAGTGGTGCTCGAATACTTGGAACTGTGCGGCAAGTTTTGGAAAAACCCACAACTGGATCAGTGGATCGCAACGATCAAGGGCGGTGGCGCCCCCGATTTCGGTCGCAGCATGAACCACTGACCAACGCATTTTGACCAACGCTTTTTTCCGTTCAATCGTCACGAGTCGAAAGACCGGGCGATCGCTTCGGACGCGATCGATGACCTGCCGAACGTGAAGAGAGGAAGGAACGCGAGCGACGCGTCAGATCCACTCCTTGCCCTTCACAGCGGTATCGATCGATGAAAGAGTTCCCTGTAACGCCCGAACGAATGATCGGGCGGTTGTCGCTCAACGAAGTTCAAGAGTTCTTGGAAGATCTTGACCTTCCGTCGACGACCCGCGATGCAGCCCGCTTCAAGAACTTGGTCTTCCAATTCAACGATCTAGAATTGGCAATCGAAACGGTCGGCGGCCCAGTGCAAATCAAGCGTGCGGCTTAGCAGCCTGTTTACCGCGCGATCGGACAAAAGTGCCTGACCGGATTGGCATTCGTGTTAGCATGAATCCCATCATGCGCAAAAAAGCCGTCTGCGAACCGTTGAAAGCATGCCCGCGTTGCGGAATTCCTTTGCGTGACGGTTTCGCAAAAACAGACACCGATAACGCGAAGTGCACCTGCGGCGCTATGCCGAGCGATGGGGATGAGGACCTTTCCGATCCCTTGATTTTGGCGATCCACACCAGCCAATTTCGCGACAATGGAACCGCAACCGGCGCGATCTGCGGCGCGGCGGCTTCCGCAACGGTTGCGACGTTGTTTACGTTTCTGCCAGCGGCTTGGCTGGTTTGGGACATTCAGTTGGCATGGGGATATTTCTTCCAGCCTGTCGCTTTCGTCATTCTTTGGGCCACCACGGGAGCGATGCTTGGTGCGGCAGTGATGCGTATCTTGACCGCTGCACTCGCGCCGACGTGGCTTGTCATGCAGGCGGCAGTGACGGGATTTTTCGTCGGGTTCTCTCTCGGCGCCACGATCGGCGCAGCGTGTTCGTACGTCCGCTACATCGTATGGCAGGGTCAGTCGATCCATGACGTTTGGTTTGTGTACAGCGGCGAGGTCACGCTCTCCGCAGAGTTTGTTGGCTTCTTGTTTGCGGTGGTAGGAAGCTGGGGGGGAGCGATCCTGGTCAGATCACGACTGGATCCGCGACTGCGTAGGACGCCCAATTCATACATCGGCGACGCTGCGAGCGCCCGCAACGGTTCGGCAAACCATCATGGCGATCGGTTTCAGTTTGGCATCGCAAAGATGTTGCTCTTTACGGGAGTCATCGCAGTGATGATCGCGGCACCCGTTCAGATTCTCCGCCGGCTTCGATTGGCCGGTAAGATCGACAACTACATACTCGCCTTCGAAGTCATGGCCGTTTTGGTCGTGATCATGCTGTTGCCCTTTGTCGTGTGGGCGATGTTTCGCTGGCCCAAGCTGTATCGACAAATGCTGGATTCACTCGCTCGTTGGCGGCGGATCGACCACCTACGGCCCTGACTACGAAGGCCCCGTCTGGACGGGACGCGTTTAAAATTGGAAAGCGTGTCTCAACAGCCTCTGCACGGAACCCAGCGAATCGCTCGGCTGAACACGCCTTTGTCGGTGCATTATGCCCGCCTACTTTTCAATCCAGCCCAATCCCGCTAGAAACCCGATCGACTTGTCCATCGTGTCACGATAGTACTCGGCCGAACCGCCCTTCTTGGCGTTAAAGAAACCGTGGCCCTGACCTTCATACAGTTGCAGGTCGTTGGCGACGCCCACGGCTTGGCAGTTTGCTTGAAACTTCTTTGCCGTCGCGACGGGGATCAACGCGTCGTTGGTTCCCAAAAACACGATGGATGGCGGGTCGTCCGCAGTGATGTTGTGGGCGGGCGAGTATTTCAGGTATGCGTCGCCGACTCGCGCCGTCCCCCATCCGCCCGGTCCATTGTCATACACCGGGTTGAACAGCAACAACGCCGCCGGTTTTCGTGACACGTCTGACTTTTCATCGTCCATCATTCCTAGAGTAGCCGCCAGGTGTCCGCCCGCCGATCCGCCACCGGCCGCCATGCGATCGGGATCGATGCCGAACTCGGATGCCCGCCCGCGTACATATCGAAACGCGTCGGAAGCATCGGCAACACAGATGTCGGGTGCGTCTTTGCTCTTCTTGTCTAGCAATCGATATTGGCCACGAAAACAAACGATCCCTCGCTGGGCCAGCTCGACACTGTGCTGCGCAAACTGACCCGGTGCACCGCCCGTCCAACCGCCGCCGTGAAAGAAGACAACCGCGGGCCGTGAATCGGAAGCCTTCCAATCGGCTGGCCGCGTCCAGTCAATCTTCAGTTCCTTCTCCTTGCCGTCGACCATGACGGTCTTGTAAATCAATGTGTGCTCGGTCGGTTCACCACCGAGTGCCGACGAACTCACGCAGGTCAACATGAAAACAAACAAGAGTGCCTGAGCCATTCGGCAAAGCGGGATACGAAGCACGGTCATAGGTAAGAATCCAAAGAAAGAAAGGGGCGCGCGATCGAAGTCTGCCCCAGTCTAGTCGTATCAGGATTCGCAAAGTGGAACGATCGAGCTGGTCGATCCCAGCAGCGATTCGATCGTGACACCTTTGAACGCCGCTTCGGTCGCCGCATACGAACGGTCCAATTCCGCATGCAACGGGCACAGCTTCTTGTGAGATTTCAACCCCAACGGACACGATCGAATGCGTTGCAACGGCGACACCGCGTTGACGACGTCAAGGATCGTGAGCTGGCCGATTGGTCGATCGAGCTCGTAGCCGCCCCCGGGGCCCGGCCGCGACCGAACCAGCCCGGCGGCTGCCAAGTCTTGCAGCACGCGCGTCAGATATCGACGGGGAACCTTTGTCTTCTCTGCCAAAACGTCGGCCGAGAGAGACTGATCAACTTGAGATCCCATGCAGGCCACCGCTCGCAGGGCATATTCGGCAGTTTTTGAAAGCATCGTCGTCGCGTGACCAGAATGTTGTAGAAGCGAAAGCAACAAACCTATACATTGACATGCAGATACTGAATCTGTATATTTGTGTATACAAAACAAGTTTATCCTGCCCCTCCGATTCAAGCAATGTTCCCGGAGCCACGTCGTGATCGCCTCTGTCCAACGCATCCTTTTCGCCACCTTGGCCGTCGGTGTGCTGGCTTCCAATTTGTCGACGGCGACGGCGCAGTCCAGTGGCTTTGAAAGGCCACCGATCAACTACATGGACGCGCCGGTCCACGACTCCGTTGCCAAACTGAATGCACGTCTGGCGTCTGGTACAGCGAAGTTGGACTACGACGAAAAGTTCGGCTACCTACAGTCCGCGCTTCAGGCCCTTGATGTCCCGATCAGTTCGCAAATGTTGGTCTTTTCCAAGACATCTTTGCAACTTCAACGCATCTCCCCTCGTCGTCCACGTGCGGTGTACTTCAACGATGACATTTACGTCGGCTATTGCCAGCGAGGCGACGTTTTGGAATTTGCGGTGACCGACCCCCAACAAGGCGCGGTGTTTTACACCTTGTCGCAGGAAGAAAACGAAGCACCCACCTTTGTGCGCGATCGCGGCCAGTGCCTTTCTTGCCACGCATCATCGCGAACCCAAAACATTCCCGGATACCTGGTCCGCAGCGTCTACGCCGATGGCGCCGGGCGTCCTAAGTTGGGAAGCGGCACCTTCACGACCGATCACACGTCGCCATTTGGCGAACGATGGGGCGGCTGGTACGTGACGGGCACGCACGGCGACATGCGCCACATGGGTAACACGATCTGTATCGAAGACGAGACGACGTTCGATCGAGAATCGGGTGCGAACGAAATCGATCTCGACGATCGGATCATGACCGAGAATTACCTTTCGCCGCACAGTGATTTGGTAGCGTTGATGGTTCTTGAACATCAAACGCAAATGCATAACGCGATCGCCGCGGCCAACTACGAGACGCGCCAAGCCCTGCATCAATCGTTTCAAATGAACGAATTGCTGGAGCGACCCGAAGGCACCATCAGCGACAGTGCAAACCGTCGCATCGACGCAACGGCCAACAACGTCGTTCGGTACTTGCTGATGTGCGACGAGTTCACGTTGACCAGCCCGGTGTCGGGGACAAGCGATTTCGCGACGGAATTTGCCGCACGAGGTCGACGTGACGCGAAGGGCCGTTCGTTGCGTGAATTTGATCTTCAAACGCGACTGTTTCGCTATCCGTGCAGCTATCTGATCCATTCCGACGCGTTCGCGGCGCTGCCAAAGGAATGCAAAAGCCGCGTCATGACAAAATTGGACGCAATTTTGTCGGGCCGGGATCAATCGCCCGAGTTCCAGCTCCTGACGCCTGAGCTGCGTTCCGAGATTCGGGACATCTTGAAGTCGATCTCCGTCACCAGCGGTGCTTCTTAGGGAATCCACGTCCACTGGTTTCGCCCGTTTCTGCCCCGGAACGCGGACAAAGACACAATTCTTATCGCTGCAATCGATACAAACGGAAGCACCGGAGCCATCGTCAAAGGCGCAAACGGTGTCACAATCGTAAGCGTTCACCCAATCAGACGGGTTTTAATTTGAAATGACTTTACGGGCTAAAGAAAGTTTGAGGGCAACTCCTAGCCATGTATTCTTCATCGAATCAAACCAATTGGTGCTTAACAGATGAATCTTACTGTTGAGCCGTTCACCTACCCGTTAATGGAATCTGTACCCGTGAAGAAGTTGTATTTCACCGTCGCCGCACTTGCGTTGACTACGATCGGCAGTGCTCCGGCATTCGCCCAGTGCTGTGACGCTGCCCCGGCCGCGGCCGAAGCTCCCTGTTCGTCGTGTGGCGGAAACGCCGATGGCGTCATCGTCGAAGGCTCGGCTGATGGAATGTCCGGTTCGGCTTGTGGCCCGACCTTCACGACCAAAACCGTGATGGTTCCGCAACAAGTCACCGAGACCCAAATGGTCACCGTGACGGAAATGAAGCAAGAAACTCGTCAACGTAGCTATACGGTGATGAACAATGTTTCGCGTCAAGAAACTCGCACGCGCACCGTCAACAAGCAAGTGCCGCGTCAAGTCACCAAGACTCAGTCGTACACCGAAATGGTGCCTTCGACTTCGACTCAAGAATATTCGGTACAAGTTCCTGTGACGACTCAAGTCGCGCAAGAATACACCGTCAATGTTCCTGTTCAAGAAACGATCCAAGTTCCTTACACGGTTCAAGTACCGGTAACGACTCAGGTCGAAGTTCCTTACAGCGTTTGCGTTCCGTACACCGAAACGGCAACTCGCACGTACATGGTTAGCGTTCCCTACACCGAAACGGTTGAGCAAAGCTACACCGTCAACGTTCCTTACACCGAGAACGTCGAACAGTCGTACACCGTCAACGTTCCGTACACCGAGCAAGTCGCTCAAACGTACAACGTTTCGGTTCCTTACACCGAAACTTCGGAAGTCTCTTACACCGTCAACGTTCCGTACACCGAAACGATGACCGGCATGAAGACCGAATGCCGTCGCGTTCCCGTGACGTCGTATCGCACCGTCAGCCGAGACATGGGCAGCTATCAGTGCCAAAGCGTTGAAGTTCCTGTTTCGTCGCTGTCGAGCGGAAACAGCGCCTCGGCCGGCCGTCGTGGTCTGGTTCGCGGTCTGCTGGGCCGTTTGTTCAGCCACCACTGTCACAGCGGTTGCGGTTGTGCAGCTCCTGCTGCTGCTTGCGGCTGCGAAGCTCCTGTCGCGACCTGTGGTTGCGAAGCTGCTGCACCGTCTTGTGGCGAATGCGACAGCTGTGGTTCGGTTGCTTCGAGCGACTGTGGTTGCGGTGCTGCACCGGCTCCTGCTCCTTGCACGACCATCGTTCAACGTCAAGTTTGGGTTCCAAACGTCGTTTGCGAACAAGTTCCTTACACGACTTACACGACCGAGCAAGTTCAAGTTCCGTACACGTACAACGTTACGAAGACTCGCACCGAAAACCGCACTCGTCCCGTAACGGTCACCAAGTACCGCACCGAAACGAAGACTCGTATGGTTCCCGTCTGCAAGACTCGCACCGAAACTCGCGTTCGCAGCATTCCTGTAACGAAGACGCGTCAAGAAACTCGCACACGTCAAGTTGCGATCCAAAAGTGCCGTCAAGAAGAACGTACCCAAGAATACTTGGTCAACAAGACTCGTACCGAGCAACGTACTCGTACCGAGAATCGCACCAGCTACACGACCGAAACACGTAATCGTGATCAAGTCGTTTGCAAGATGGTTGCCGAAACTCGCACTCGCATGGTCCCACAAACGACCATGAACACCGAGACTCGTACTCGCAACGTTACCGTCATGGTTCCGACCACGAAGACTCGTGACTACACCGTCACCGAGTTCGACACTGTCAGCGAAGAAGTTCCTTACACCGTCACCGTCGTCGACCAAGTGCCGGAAACCAAGACCGAAGACTACACCGTGTGTGTCCCGGTTCAAGTTCAGAAGGAAGTTCAAGTTTGCAAGACCGTCATGGTCGCGCAAGAAGTTCAAGTTCCTGTCAGCAGCGGCTGTGGCAATGCAGGTTCGAGCGAAGTGATCAGCAGCGGATCGGCCGACGCCGGTTGCGGTTGTGGTGCTGTCGCCAGCGATTGCGGATGCGGTTGCTAATTGATTCTGATTGTCACCTGATGTGACAATCGCGATCGAAATCGAAGGGTCGGCATTCTTTCCGAGAGTGCCGGCCCTTTTTTCGTCGGAAGCACCCTTTTCTTGCTGGCAAACTCACTCATTGCTTTTACAGACGGGCTCCACGGTCATCCCTTCCACGACTGCTCGATCGATTCCAAAGACTGGCCTTTGGTTTCCGGCAAAATCTTTGCGATCACCGCACAACCGACGGCACAAATGACGCCGTACAACCAAAACGTGCCGTGCGCGCCGAGCGACCGACTGAGGAATGGAAACGTAAAGGTCAGAATGGTGCATGCCGTCCACAAACTGAACACAGCGATGGCCATGGTTCGTCCACGATTTCGGTTCGGGAAGATCTCGGAGATCACCACCCACACGACGGGCGCTAGGGTCATGGCGTAGCACGCGATTGCGGCAACGATCAACAACAGCACATGCACGCCCTGGCTCTGCATCCAATAGCACCCGCCAAGCGCCGAATAGATCAACGCCAGTCCGCCCGATCCGGCCAGTAACATGGTTCGCCGTCCGACCAGATCGACCGTCAACATCGCAACGACGGTGAAGACAAGATTCACGACGCCCGAAATGATGATGTTCAGCATGATCGAACTGACGCCGTAACCGGCCGCCGCAAACACTTCTTGCGCGTAGTTAAAAATGACGTTGATCCCACACCACTGTTGCAGCACCGCAAGAAAAACCCCAATCATCAATGCCGGCCACGGAAGCGAATCGACTGCCCCACTTTCGCCAGCATCATCACGGGGTAACAGCGTTTCTTGAATGCCCTTGATCTGTGCGATGGCGTATTCGGGACCTCCGATCCGTTCCAGGATGGACTTTGCTTGCGAGACGTTGCCGACGCGCACCAACCATCGCGGACTCTCGGGGATGATCGTTGACAAGGCCAAGAACACGATCGCAGGAATCGCCTCCGCCGCGAACATCCACCGCCAACCGTGTTGCCCGTTCCAAGAAACCGCGATTGTCGAGGCGGTCGCCAGTTCGGAAACGTCGCGTGCGATCGCCCAATTGACGATTTGAGCCGACAAAACACCAATCACGATCGTCAATTGGTTGATCGATACCATCCGGCCTCGCGTCGATGCCGGCGAAACTTCGGCGATATACAGCGGCGATAGATTCGACGCCAAGCCAATCCCAATCCCGCCAAGCATCCGAAAGGCGTTGAAATCAAACAGGCCGCTGGACACCGCGGAACCCAGAGCAGAAACAACAAACAATGCTGCCGCGATGACCAAGAATCGTTTGCGTCCGATTCGGTCCGCAGCCGCACCGCTGATGACGGCCCCGATCAAACAGCCGACCAACGCACTGCTCATCGTCCATCCTTGCATCCAAGGATTGTCGGTGATCGCGAAATAGGGTTCATAGAAAGGCTTCGCGCCGCCAATGACCACCCAGTCGTAGCCGAACAACAATCCGCCCAAAGCGGCAACCAAGCAAATCGTCCATAAGTAGTGACGATCGAAAAAAGAATCCGGAGCATTTGGCCGGATCATTCTCCTTGGCCTTCGGCAGGAATTTCGTTGTAGGTTTCGCTACCGTTTGCGGCTCCGGATAACGCCGTCGGGTTTTCAAAAGAGACCTCGACCTCCGCGATACTAGATTGTTCGACGTGTTCATGAGAACGCTTCGAAATCAGCTTGACGAATCGAACGTTTCGCACCCGATCGAACCTCACGGACTGCTTGGCCGGACTGTTGCCCCATGTCCCGGAAGCCGCCGAGACCCACCGCTCGCCATCCGAACTCACCTGGATTTCGAAATCGGCGATCCGGCTTCGCCCTCTATCAACGCGAGGCTGGACGTGAATCCCCGAGACGGGCCGAGCTTCCTTGAGGTCCACCATCAACCAGTGCGGGAACTTCGCGACACCGTTGGACCAATTCACGTGCCAAAAGGTTTTCGGGTCTTCATCGATCGCAAGCGCGGGTCCATAGCCCGCTTGAAAACTACTGCTTGTCACGATCGTGCCCATCGACTCGAGCGGACTCGGCTTGCGAAACAATTTCGACAGCTGTTCGACTGTTACCGAAGCATTCGGTTCAAAGTCATCGCTAGCCGCGTACTTCATCAGCGATTGCCGAAACTGGTTCGCTGCGGGACGTCGGTCCAGGTCCGTTTCCAAATCGATGGAACAGACGATCAGCTTGCCTGCGCCGACTTTTGCTTCGATCGCCAGTGCCAATCTTTTCGGACGCGACCAGTCTGGCACCACCTGGACGATCGTTTCGACGTCTCCGGGTAGCTGGTCGATTCGCATCGCGGCGGACTGTGAAATCAATTCCCACCACTGCCAATCGGAATGAAACCGAGTGGGAAAGTCTCGTAGGGCCGCGTGCGCGGGATCACACAACACGCCCAGAGTGTGTGGCGATTGCCCGTTGGTCCACGCGGTGTTCCAAAATATCGGTGAAAAACCGATCGTGAAATCGGTCTTTACCAAAGACGGACGGGCCAACCAAACGACACGCTTTCCAGCCTGCAAACCTTTGATCGATTTTTCATCAAGCGAATGGGTCACCACCAAATCCGATTGCGAACCCGTGATTGATTCGTCGCTTCGGGATCCTTCAGGATAAACCCAAAAACGCCAATCGTTCTCGATCGGGCGATCATTTGACGTCGCAGGCGGCAACGAGACACTGAGCGTCAACTCGCACGCCTGTTTGATGTTGTCGAGTGGCCATTCGAGGCGTCCGATTCGGCGCAGGCCCGCGGCGACAATCGTCTGCTTCGCCAGTTCGCCGGAAGCCAACACTTCTTCGCCACGTCGAATCTGCCAACGGGGCACGACATCGGTGAACGGACTGGGGCCATAGTGCGATACTTCGACGTCGGCGACGAACAACATTGCATTGTTCCAAACGCGTCGCGGCATGCGGGCAAGCGGCACGGTTGGGCCGCAAAACTTCCGAAACTCTGCGGCATCGATGTATGGCTTCGGATCCCAAAACGCGTCCAACACGCCAACGACCGCGCTGCCTTGACCGGGAAAGTCGTGCAGATCCAACATTTGGAAACCGTCCAACTTTTCCGTCCGCAAGCACGCCTCAATTTCTTCTTTGTAGCAAATCGACTGCAGCTTTCCCGACGCCATCAAGAAGTCGTCGGCTTGGTCTCCCATCGATGCGCTGTCCAGAAAGTCACGGAAAATTTCAAAGTTCTTTGCCTTCAACACTCCGGTGTACTTCGTTGTCTCTGCCAAGTTCGGATAGACGCACCACTGCCCGATTTCATGACTGATAATCGGCGAAGCAATGCTTTCGACAAACGTGCCGTAGTCCGCCGTGGTATTGGGTTCTTCCGCGTTCAGGCGACTAGCCACTCCCTGTCCCCATTGATGAAGGCGTGGCCTCGGTGCGACAAAAAATTCATTCTCTGGTATCTGTGGCCAACCGACGCCACCGGAAAACAGGATTCGATTTTCCTTCGATTTGAAATGCGAAACCCAGCGGCCCAAGAAATCGGCACCGGATTCGGGACCGCCCGGTTCGTTTCCAGCAGAAATCAAAATCAACGAAGGATGATTGCCGAAGCTTGCGATGATTCGCTCGGCTTCTCGATAGAGCCACGCATCGACGGGACGATCGATGCCCAATTGAGTGCTGGTGTTCGGCCAACTCGAACAATCGACGTGGAAGTAAAACCCCATCTGATCGGCCGCGACGAATGCCGATTCGGGAGGGCACCATGAATGAAAACGTAGATGGTTCAATCCATGATCGCGACAGATACGCAAGATCCGTTGCCACGACGGCAAATCGGTCGGCGGGTATCCCGTCAAAGGGAAGACACACGACTCCAACGTGCCTCGCAAAAAAATGGGCTGACCATTCAATCGAAGTGCGCCGTCAATCGACTCGATCGACCGCACGCCAAACGTTGTCGTGTGTTTGCGCGCGACAGCAACTTCGGATTCGGCATCCTCTTCTACCGGTGATTCGATTGACGTGGTCAGACGATAGACGACCGGCGAAAACTCATTCCAATGTTCCGGGGTTCGCGTCCATTCGACTTCAGCATCGATGACGCTGCTGCCCACCGGTACGTCAACGTCAACGACGGCTTCGCCGTCGACTTCACGGTCTTCGTCGTCGCGACTGATTCGCAGACGGACGGACGCTTGCTGGCGATATTCAGTATCGTTGGCGATGTGGATTGTCGCTCTGACGGACGAGTCGCCGGGGATCGCGTTGACGTCCACGCGAGCGACCGAGAGCTTTGTATCGGCGATCAAGCTGACGTTGCCGACGATCCCATTCCACGCGGTCTGTGTATGATCGCTGACGCTGTGCGAGTTAAATCCGACATCGATGTTGTCCAAGCTGTTGTCGACGCCAATCGTCAACCAATGGCTTCCCGTCGTGGCCGAATCGGTGACAACGAATTGCTGTGGAGTGCTCAGGGATTCGCCGTCGCCGATGTGGTCGTCGTCGATCCAAACATGGGTACGCCAGTGCGGACGCTCCATGTGCAACGTGATGCGTTTTCCGTTCCATGAAGGCGGAATCTCGATTCGTCGGCGGTACCAAGCCACCCCCACGTAGTGCCGCTCGGGTTGCAACCAAAACGGGACTTTAAAATTGTCCGCGCCTCGATACGGATCGAACCGAGGCTGGCTCCAAACCCTTTCTTGAATGCCACCGATCCATTTCGTTTCAGGGCCGACAAGATCGCCCAAATCGCTGTCGCGGAGCGCCCCAGGAATGCGGACGGTCGCCACACCGTCCCGCGAAGGCGACAATTCCGATTGGGCAAGGGAAGGATCAAAGACACGTTGGCGATCCAAAACGACTTCCCAAGAACCCGACAAATCGATCTGGGCCGACGATTGGGGTGGCGTGGGCGCGGGAGTCACCGGCATATCGGCGCCGGCGGGCAACGAAGTTACGCAGGCGCAAAGCAGTGCCGCGAATCGGATGGTTTGAAAAAATGGAGCACCCATGCACACCGTTTTAGCATGATTGTGACACCCCAAAGCACTCCTAACGGGCGAAAGCACCACGCACACGGACGTCGCATCCCCCAATTTCGTCAAGCGGGACCGGCCGGCTGGTGAGTATGTCAGGGCCAATACAGACTCTTGTGCGAGGAAATGTTTTCGCAGCTCGCGAACCGTCCGGTCAAACGTGATTTCGCGATCTGGCGAGAAAACGGACTCTTTTACCGCCTTAACATCGGGTGGTGCCAGCTTAGCCTCGGCTGCACGGTATCCCTTTTCACATTCCGCAAATTCGCTTTCGGATTTGCGTCACAGTGACGGCACGGTTCCTCGTATTCAGGTTGGGCAGCCACATCTCTTTGGGGCTTTGCTCTGGATGCCACAAATCCGAATCGCACATATCGGCTTTCGCGAACAGCACTTCCCACATCGGGGTGGCTCCGCTATCTTGCGGGGCTTCCCAGATGCGGATGCCGCTCGCGAAGCTATCAACAGCCAATTTTAACTGAAATTTGACGGACCGGAACAGCCATGACCAAGGCTAAAGCAAAAACCAAAGTCAAGACCCACAAGGGCACCAAGAAGCGTTTCCGCTTGAGCGCCAAGGGCAAAGCCATGCACCGCAGCAGCGGCACCAGCCACTTGGCTCAAGCCCTAAGCAGCAAGCGTCGCCGCAACCTTCGCGGAACGACTGCGACTCATATCCACATGGAAAAGACCATCCAAGACGCCCTCGCAGGCAACAGCTATTAGCTTGGCCGACGGCCGAGATTCGTCTCGGTTGACGTTTTTATCTTCACCCCAGGGATTTGATTCCCATCCGATTGGGCGAAACTTCATCGCGGATCGCGTGAATTCTCGTTTTCAGGAAACTCAGTTTCCGAGAACCGTTCACGAGCTGATCGATGGGGCCTGAATTGGAAACCCGAATGAACTTTCAAAGTTAAGGATCACGATCAATGCGTACCACAACCGGCTCAACCCGTCACAAGAGCAAGAAGCGTCTGTTCAAGCGAGCTAAAGGCTTCGTGGGCGGACGCGGCAGACTGACGCGCAGCGTTAAAGAAACGTTGCTGCGAAGTGGTGCCTACGCGTTCCGCGATCGTCGTGTAAAGAAACGCGACTTCCGTAAACTTTGGATCATTCGTTTGAACGCCGCCGCTCGCCAACACGGAATTCGCTACAGCGAATTCATCTTCGGCTTGAAGTGTGCAGGCATCGAATTGGACCGCAAAACGCTTTCGGAAATGGCGATCCATGACGAGGCGGGTTTCAAGGACGTTTGCGATGCCGTCAAAAAGGCACTCGAAACGGCTCCCCAACCCAAGCACGCCGAAGCATCGGCATAGCTTTCGGCCACTGTGTTTTCGACCACTGCGACCGCTCGGGCCCGGAACGGCTCGTCTTACCGATTGTCAGGCTTGTACGCCTGACGTACCTGCTGGGCATCTAGGCAACCATGTCGCTGAAGGACTTTCTGACCACTCTCGACCAACTTGAGAGTGAAGCCGCGACGGCATTCGAATCGGTCGCCGATGCCGACTCACTCGAAGAAGCTCGCGTGCGTTACCTGGGCGCCAAGAAGGGTGCCCTCAAAGACGTCCAGAAACAGATGGGCTCGATCGATCCAAGTGATCGAAAAGAAGCCGGCATGCGATTGAACGCGTTCAAGTCGAACGTTCAAGCCGCCTTCGAAGTCTCGCAAGGCCGTCTCGGCGGTGGCGACTCTAGCGGCATCGACCTTACGTTCGACCCCACGCTGCCAGGAGTTCGACCGAAGATCGGACACATCCACCCGATCACCCAAACGATCACGCACTTGACGGAGATCATGGGACGAATGGGTTTCGAAGCCGCCGAAGGCCCCGAAGTCGAAGACCCACACCACAACTTCGTCGCCCTGAACATTCCCGAAGACCATCCGGCTCGCGATCCGCTGGACAACTTCTATTTGTCGACGGCCCAGACGCTCGCAAAGAGCGGCGCGACGAAGGGCATCGAAGGCACACAGCTTCTGCGCAGCCAAACCAGCACCGTGCAGATTCGCGTGATGGAAACGAACCAGCCACCGATTCGCGTCATCTCGTTGGGCCGCGTTTACCGCCCCGACGCACCCGATGCCACGCACTTCCCGATGTTCCATCAGATGGAAGGCCTGTACGTCGATCGCAACGTGACGATGGCGAACTTGAAGACAGTGCTGCGTGTGTTTGCGACGAACTATTTGGGCGACGACGTCGAAATCCGCTTCCGCCCATCGTTCTTTCCGTTCACCGAACCGAGTGTCGAAGTCGACTTCTTTTGGAACGGAACGTGGATCGAGTTCGGCGGCGCCGGCATGGTCGATCCGGCTGTGTTTGAAGCCGTGGGATATGACCCGGAAGTTTACAGCGGGTTTGCATTCGGATTGGGTGTCGAACGGTTGTGTATGCGTCGTCACTCGGTAACCGACATTCGCGACCTGTACAGCGGCGACCTGCGTTTCTTAAGCCAGTTCTAATTCGCGCGTCTGGCAAAAACGGGGCTCATCGCCGAGACGGCGGACTCAATTCGCGAAGCATCTCTTCGGCCGGCAGTAATTCGATTGCCTCGCGATCATCGGCGGGCATGTCCAGATAGCGGCTCAGCATCGTCTCGTCGCCTCGTCGAGGCCAAGGTGCTTTGCGACGGATGGCTTCCTCTGCCCAAGTCTTCAACGTCATCGCTTCGAGCAGCGGATCACCACCACCGCTTGATGCAATCAACGACTCCAAATCACTGGGCGACAACATCAATCGAATCACACCAAGTTCGTCCTGTCGCAGCGGATCCTGGCGTTCGCCAAACGCGCCGCCCGCCATGGAAGGCGGCGAACGGCGACGCGAGTCACGGTGACCAAACATCAAGTTGAGAAGTCCCCAACTCGCATCTTGCCCGCTTCCGAATCGGTCTTTCAATTCCGCGATACGTGTCTGAATCTCTGGCGTCATCCGCTCGAGTCGCTGGTCCAATATTTTTCGCAGCGCGAAATAGATTGATTCGATCGCGTCATCACTCAGCTTGCCGCTGGACCGTTCGGAGATGGAAACCATGGTGCGATCGATTGCATCGGCAATTGCTTTTTTCTGTGCGTCACCGCTGCTGGATTCAATGCGGTCGACCATTTCCGCTGGCAAGCTTTCACGCCAAACCGCATACGCTTTCATTGTTTTGAGCAGCGTTTCGCGATCGGTTTGCTGCGAAACGACACCGGCAAATTCTTGGATCCGATCGCGATCGGGTCCCTCCAGCCGCTTGTACCTTTCCCAGCGGGAGTAGAGCTGAGTCCGCTGGGGTACCGACATCGACTCGATGGCGGCTTCGCGTTGATCGATCGCAACATCGGCGATCTTGACCTCGCCCTCGTTCACTCCGTCTACCTTCTCCGTCGCGTTGAGCATTCGCGTCCATTGGTCATCTCGCGAAAGTTGACGCATCAAATTTAAGTCAACAGCTTGGTTGTATGCATCCAGATTCTCGGCAATGGCCAAGCTTTGCAGTTCGTTGCGGAACGCGTATTTTTTTGCAAGCGCCGTCGCGCCCATCGCCAACACGGCGGTCGCCAAGCAGGACCCCAAAATTCCGATCGGATACCGCCATCGGCTGAACCAGGATGTTCGGTCCGGTGAGGCGGCGACCAAGTCAGCAACGGCCAGTTCCAATGTCGTTTCAACCAGCTTGACGCTCGGTGCGGGATCGGGCAATTCTTCCAGCATGTCCCAGCCTGACTGCAACTGCTGCAGCCTTGAACGCAAACCCGACTCGTCGAGCAATCGGTTTTCCAACCGAGTGCGATCGGCTCGTTCCAGTTCGCCGTCCAGGTAAGCGACAAGCAATTCGTCATCGGGATCCAGCGGCATGTCATCCGCGACCGGCATCGTCGTCACGACATCACCTCGTCGTCTTGGTCATCGTCCGCGGTCTGCCCGCCGTTGGCAGAAATACCACCGCCTTCGATATAAGATTGAAGTGCTTCTTTCAGATTCACACGGGCCCGGCTTAGCAGCGACTTCACGGCCTTGGTCGTCAAGTCCATCGTCTCGGCGATCTCGACATAGCTCATGTTTTCGAATCGGGACAGCATCATTGCCATCCGTTGTCGTTCGCTCAATGAATCGACCGCGGCACGAACGATGGTGGCGCGTTCGGTGCCTTCGACAATCCGGTTCGGCATCAAACCGCTTGCGTCCAATGCCGTCGATGCCAGCAACTGTGCCCCCGTGTCGGCTTGACTGCCGGGCGGCGCGTCCACTTCGTTAACTTCGTGCCGGCGCCCCAGCGAACGTGCAGAGTTACGCGCCACGTTGCCGGCGATGGTGAACAGCCAAGTGGAAAACTTGGCGCCTGGTTCATAGGTCTTTCGGGCTCGAAAGACTCGCATGAAAGTTTCTTGCGCCAAGTCTTCGGCCAGGTCAGCGCGGGGACCGATCGTTCGCATCAATCTTACCAATCGGCCCTCGTAACGCTGGACCAGCTCGGCAAAAGCGCTGGCGTCATCATCACGGACGCGCAGCATCAAACGAACATCCGGATCGGATTGTTGATAGCGGAGCGCGGTGGATTCGGTGACAGCCAAACGAACTTTCAAGCCAGTGAGAAAAAATTTGTATCGAAACTCGCCAAAATCGCAACGAGTATTTTCAACCCGCTGAACTTACAACCCGCCGAATGGGCGAAAGTTTCGGTCACCTACATCTGGCAGCCGCCAACACAACACCGCGGCGCACCGCAATCACCGCCGCTGGCCGCCACTGGCAATGACTTGCCCGACTTTACGGATGGCGACGCCGGCAAGCTGAAAACGCGGTCTAAATCGTGGCTGCCACAGCCGGGACAGTCAGCATCGTCGGGGACTCCGGCCGAATCCGGTGATCGCACCAACACTTCGACGATGATGTCACAGGACTTGCATTGAAATTCGTACAGCGGCATGGTGGCAAAAGTGGGTTGGGGTAGCATAACGTGCGGCGACGACGCCGAACCTCCATTATCGCTGGTGAAGTTGGATTTGGAAACATGAGTACGTTGCCGCTCTCGCGTGACCAAGTTCGTCGCGTCGACCAAATTTCGATCGAAAAGTACGGCATCCCGGGCCTGATCCTGATGGAGAATGCCGGTCGGGCGGCCGCCGAAGTCATTCACACGGTGGCTCCGGCCGGATCGATCGCCATTCTTTGTGGCAAAGGCAATAACGGAGGCGACGGTTACGTCATCGCCCGCCATTTGGACATCGTGGGTCGCAAAGTGAAACTGTTTTCCACCACGGGGCTGTCCGATCTCGGCGGTGACGCAAAGATCAATGCGACGATCGCCGACAATCTTGGAATTGAAATCGAAGTCTGCGATCGCAAGGACTCGCTAAATGCCGAAGCCATCCTCGCGTACTCGGTGATCGTGGACTGTTTGTTGGGCACCGGAGCGGTCGGCAATCCACGTGGCCGGATCGCCGACTGGGTTCGCATCGCCAACGCGTCCGAGGCGATGCGGATCGCGATCGACTTGCCCACAGGATTGGATTGTGACACGGGCCAGGCCAATATTCCAACCTTCGTGGCGGATCACACGATCACCATGGTAGCGCCAAAAATCGGCTTCAACTGTGGCGAGGGATCGACCGTCGTCGGAAAAGTTCACCAAGTCGGTATCGGCATCCCATGCCGAGTCGTTGACGAGGCAAGGTAGCCATCACGTGGTACGTGACCTGCTACTTTGCTGCCGCTCGATCGGTGGCATGTTTGTCCATCGACTTGGTTAGCCCGGAAGCCAGTTCGGCCAGCTCGGCGACATCCAATTGGACGGATGATTCGGTTTCCGGTCCGACGGTTGTGCTGGGCAGAATGACCTTGCAAGCGTCTTTGCGCACCTGTGAATTCAACATCCGGTATCGATCTTCGGGCAAGTTTTCCCGACCGCCGTCAACGTTGCATGCGAGCTGCGCGATACGAATCGCACCGATCGCGGCTGGCATGACAACATGCGTTGCACCGCCACGAATCAGCTTCCGTTCCGTGGTCGGACATTCGGCTCGGGCGATGATGCAAATCGTTTCACAAAGGTCGCGAGCTGTAAGTGTGATGAAGACGTTCGCGGCATCATCAGGCAGAACCGTTGCCAGGGTTGCGGCGCGAAAGATGCCTGCGTCTTGCAGTGCTTCGTCTTCGACGGCGTTGCCTTCGAGTGCCAAGAATCCATCAGCGATCGCCTGGTCGACCCGATGCGAGTCGCAATCGAGAACCAGCAGCTGTTGCCCTTGCAGCGACAATTCCGTTGCCAACATTTGGCCGACTCGCCCGTAGCCGCAAATGATTGTGTGATCCATCAGCGAATCGATTTCGCGTGATCGTTGTCGAATGCCCATAATTTCTTCGATTTCGCCTTCTGTCAACATTTGTACGATGCCGCCGATCACATAGATCAGCGATGAACACCCCGCGCAGATCACTCCCATCGTGAACCACTTCATCCACACCGTTTCGATCGGATGGACTTCCCCGTAGCCGACTCCGAAAATGGTGAGTGTCACCATGTAGATCGAGTCGACCCAATTCCACCCAGCCAAGACGTAACCGGCGGTTGCAATCAAGAATGTCGCACCAAAAAAGGTCAAGCCGTTGCGAAGCGTTCGCCTCGACCTGTGCTCAAACGGCCTCGTCGTATGCGCCTCTCGGGGCAATACGATTCCGTAGGTTTTCTTCATAGCAGTCGCAGCGTTACGAATGGGAAGCGATGATCTTTCAGTCGCGAAACTCTAGGTGCCGTTTGTAATCGCCGCTTTGGCATTCGACGAAAGAGTTGCCCAGAAAGTTTTCGCAATCGACACGACCCGCATCACCGTCACGAAAGGAATGGTCGTAGCCAACGATGCGGCGTACAATGAGGGCCGTTCCTGATAGAGCGGCCAAACAATCTGCACGACCTCCCCGTCGCTGGAGACGTTTTGATGAACATGGCTACGATGAACATGGCTACGAGCGATCAGCCCGACGCTTCCAAACAACGTCGTACTTCCAAGCAACGTTGGTTTCTTCGCGGTTTAGCCGTCGGATTGTTGTTGACCGCATCGGTCAACGCTGTGTCCTATTTTTTCCGATCGTCCGATTGGTCCGGCTTGATTGGTCGCCCACAGTCGATGAATTCGGCGATCGGATTCCCATGGGTCGTGTGGGAAGCCGGCAATCACTACGGCGGTTTGTTCGCCGACTACCCCAACATGGGTAAGAACATCGTGTTCGCGATGTTGGTCGGCGCCGCGATCGGAGCGATCGCGGTTTGGCAAAGCGATTTTTTGGACGGCGCTATTCATGAGGTCGAAGTCCAGGACGTCGATGGCTCCTCGTCGGCGGATGCGGTCCCGCGCAAACCGGCGCCGGTTCAATTCAGCCTGCGCGGACTGATGATCACGACGACGATCGCCGCGATCGCTTCCACCGTGGTCAGCCGACTGGCGGTGCACCCGATGACGCTGGTAGCGATCTACGCTCTGGGTCCGGTCGCTTTGGTCGGGCTGGCAATGGTCCCGCACCGCTGGAATTGGCAGCGGCGGGTCGTGCTGCTGGTCCCGATCACGTTGGGGTTGATCGGCGTTGCGATGGCGGTTGGGCATGCTTTGGCGATGGAGTTCGACCAGGTGCTGATGGGCATCTTTCTTAGCTGGACGCCGCAAAGCGCCGTCGCAGCATCCGGATTGACAACGCTGCTGCTGTGGACTGCGTCGCGCCGTCAAATCGATCACCCGATCATGCCCGGCGACGCGATTTAGCGGATTCAGCGGACTTTGCGGTTGGGGTTTGCGGGCCTTTCGGATGTTCCGTCCGCACCGCGCCAGCCCAATTGGATCGATTTTGCGTGGCGTTTTACGGGATCTGAGCAGATTCCGAGATCCGCGCCCGTTCTTCCACGTCGGCGCGGTGTCTATACTGGGGTGCGACCCGTGCCGGAATGCACCCGAGGCGATCCGACCGGCGTCACCCCCTTATCCCAAGCGAGGACTGAATGAGCGTTTACGGCGAACTCAGCGACGATTTTTATCTGAACATGAACCTCTCCACCGAAATGGAGGTGCCGCAGGGCCGCGAGTCGGTGCTGCATTATTTCGAGCAAGTTCGACGCCGATATCCCAAGATGCAGAACTTCTATTCAAGAGAAAAAGGCGAGTACGTACTCGAGGAAGAGAAGGAAGCGAACGCTTATCGATGGACATCTGTCGAAGCCAAACGTGTCAACAGCGGCGTCGTGAACCCCGAGTCATACGAGTCGGCGGTCGACCAACACCGTACGGTCTTAGAATTGGTTCCCTACGATTTGTCGATCAGCCCCTTGGACTGTGAATCGTTGTCCGTGATGGCGGGGTTCGACTTCGCCTACCGAGGGAATCACAATGAAATCCTGGCCGAAGCGATTGGTGTGCCGCCCGGGTTGGAACGTTTTTTACAGGTGCCGTTTGGCAAATTGTTGTCGAATGAACCGGCAATCCAGTTTGCGCTCGACGAAGAATGCAAGACTCAGTGCCGTGTCAGCTTCGAGTCCCGGACCAATGCGTTTCAAGTCAAGACGGGCGAATTTGGTGAAGATCAAATCAGCGTTTACTTGACCGTTCGCCGCTATGACAGCTTGAACGCGGACGAAACGTTTGCCAAAGAGTTCGAACGGTTGGCGGCACTTTGCCACGACTTGGTCGACGAGTACTTGGTCAGTAGCGTGCTTCAACCGTTACAGGAAGCGATCTCGCTGAGATAGCGGATCGGTTGATTCCATGCCCAACCCAGACGATTCGGCTGGCCATTCCTCCGGCGAGTCGGAACACCCGTTCTTGACTGCGAAAGGCTTACGTCTGCAGCGACTCGGACGCGGCGGCGATGACTTTGGCGTGCCGATGTCGATGCCGGTCTATCCGGTTGAATCAGGGGCGTACCCATCCGCGATCGACCCGTTCGACTTCGCGGCGGACAAGGACAAGACGATCCACAATGTTCGTCCGTCGGCCGCATTTCCAAACATCGAATCGCTGGCTCAATCGCCGCTAACGCCGTACTTTCAAACGCGCCAGGTCGCGCGCCCTCAAGCGAACCAATTGCGGGCGATCGGAAAGCTATTCATCCAGATTTCTGGTGACACTCGCTTGCCGCTGGCGTCGGGTTCGGCTTGGATCACGGGTCCAAGCACAATCGCGACGGCCGCCCACAACTTGTACGACTCAACCACACGTACATGGTCGCGGGCATTGGAGTTTCATCCGGGGTACGACTATTACGCGGCGGATGAACGCCCCAAGTGTCGTGTGACGGGCGGTTACATTCCGCGCGATTACTTGACCAATCCGGCAACCAATTTGGATATCGCGATTTGCTATGTCGATCGCAATATCGGTGATGTGATCGGAACCCAGATTCGTACCCAGGTCATCAACGAGGCCGACTTCTTTGATCGTAACCGCGTCGCCATCGTCGGCTATCCGGCCGGTAGCGGATTCGATTTCGGGAAACAGCTTTGGCAGAGCGAAGGCGAATACCTGTTCGGTCAATCGAACGGGCCGGACGGCGATTTCGCGCCAGTCATGGCAACCAATTTTGGTGGCGGTGCCAGCGGATGCCCGTGGTTGGTCGAAGACAAAACCGCCGGTCCCGGAAAGTACGTGGCGATCGGAGTCACATCGGGCCACGCGAAGTTGCGGTACGGGCGCGGTGAGTTGAACTTGAACTCACTCGTGTCGCCCTACTTTGGGCCGCGGATGTTCGACGCGCTCGATGGCGACCAAGTGTTCCACGAATTCGATGCGGGCTGAGCGTTTTTGGTGACGCTTGTGGCCCTGGCACGCTGTGACAGAGATCGAACTGCTTTCCAGTTCGATCCCCGCGAACAGCGTCTGAGGGGCCACGCCTAGCTGTAGAAGCCGTACTGTTTGTTGTACGGGTCAAAGTCTGCATCGGTTAGACCGACGTTGATCTTCAAGTCGAGGTAGTTGTATTCTTCGATGACTTCCAACGGAGCACCTTCGCGAGTCGGCCAATCGTATGCGATGTAGCGAACGGGCAAGTTCAATGCGTCGTCGATGAAGACCTGTGCTTGATGAAAATCAAGGCCTTCGACCTTCGTCGGGCTGGTCACTTGAAGCACCGTGCAGACGCGATCCTTCACGCGTGCGTTCTTTCGGAATTCGCATTGTACATCGGGTTCTTGACGAGCTCGTGTGCCGCGCTCGATTAGCTTTTCGATCAAGTTTTCGACGCCGATTTCGGTCATCGGATAGCGTTGTCCTCGCATCGCCAACATCCCCGTCGCAGGGATCGTGACCGTTGGCAAGAACTTGCCCTTGAAACCGCCTTCATGCGCGACAATGTTGCCGTCGTTTCTGTTTTCGACGTAGATGACTTCGCGCCCCTTGACGCTGGTCGGCTTGACGAAGTTCAAGTAGACGCTGAGCGGTTGAATGAGTTGGCCACCCGAAACTTTGCGGTTGCGAACTTTCGCTTCCATGAATTCGTGTTGCCCCAGCGTTCCGTCAACGCGTTCTCGTTTGACCAACAGTGCCGTGTAGTCGGTCACGTTCTCGCGACAGCCCGACAGCCCGCTGCGAGCGATTTCGAGGGCGCGATCCAACGGGTGCGCGTGGCTGGGTGCCGGCGTCGGCTCAACACTTGGAACCGCCGCCACGCGATGCACGGGCTCGACGAATTGTGGAGCTTGGCCAAAGACTTGCTTTGCCGATGAGGTTGCGAAAAGCGATCCGAAGAGCGCGATAAAATGGCGACGTTCAATGTTCATGAATAGCTTCCGTGCTTCTTTTGCGATTGCGACTGTCCGTGGGTTACGGCAGCATCGAAGCCGCCCTCGTGTTTCTGTATCGCCAACACAGGATGGGGGCGGTGACTGGAACGTGGCCAGCTCGCCATGCTTACCCAAACGTCAAGCATCTCCCCATCGGACAACGTTCACTTGCGACGGTACAAAGAATCCGCGACTGATTTCCAGATCAGTTTATTTGTTTTCGAACGGTCATTTTTGCCCAGAAAATGTGGCTCGGCACCCATGGCCGCGACGATGAAGGAAAGTGTGCGAATCGGTACGGTTTGCCCAAACGCTCCATCCGATACCGTCCGATTTGATCAACGTCTTTCTTAGTCACTGTTTTTTTAGTCACTGTGGTCCACCCGAAAAGTTGCCGTCCATGACCCACGCCAGAAACTTGCGAATCCGCGACACTTGCGGACACTCGCTCATCGTAGCCCTGGTCGTCGTCGCTGCGGCAAGCCAACGGATTCCACAGCCCGCCGCAGCCCAGACACCCGCGTGGGAGCCCGTTCGATTCGAAAGTCCGTTGGAACGTGACGAACAGGCGGAGTTGGAATCCAAGCGAGTCCGCTGGCCAGAACCGGTCCGTATGAGAAGAGAAGCCACGGTCGAACAGGCTCAATATCAACAAGAAGAGATCGCTTACCCCGAGCCCCCGTTACCGATGGAAAGCGTCGGCGACGTGTTCGCCATGGGCGATCAACCGCCGCAACCACCCCAAGTCCCTCACCGCGTGCTCGCCGCTCCGACCCCACAGCCAACTGCCAACCCCAACGGCGGTGCTGGGCATGGTGTCAGTGGGCACGGAATCTTGGGGCATGGTGTCGGCGCGTCGGCCGGCCATGGTTCACCCAATCGCCCGCCGAATCATCCGCTGCATCCCGGTTATCGGCTGCACCACCAAATTCAACCCGTCACCGCCAGCATTCCCAACGCGAAACGCCAAGAAACCTGGAAGACGCCTTACTCGTACGGCTACTTCGGCGCGTCGGGCACACGTCAATGGTCGATGCACCACGGATACCGCGACCGATACATCGAATGGCGATCGCAGTAGCGACCGTCAAGCCGGTCGGCCGACCGCACCTAGTCAACGAACACGAGCTTCTGGATCATGTCGATCGATGCTTGAGTTTCCGCGACGCTGCGGATCGGTGGAATCCGATCCAGGAAGTCTTCCGGTAGTGCACGTTCGGCAAGAAAACGCTTCAACCGGTTGATGTCGGCATCTCGAAACGCTTCGGCTTTCTGATACGACGGTGTGGCCAGGATCGACTCCGAAATCCTGGCGACGACGGAACGCCACTTCGACAGATCCCGCGAATCGATATCGATTTCCGGTGGGCGACCATGTTGTCGCTCGAACACCTCGACAACACTCTGCCGCCAAGAAAGCTTCGCCGTCGTTAGCGTGGGGTCGGCGATTTCGATTTCGATCAAGTCGATGGTCTCGCAAAAAATTGCGTCCACGGTCGCTTCCCAAATTGCGGCTGGCGGCAGTTCGCGTCGACGCGTCAGTAGCCCACGTGTGACTTGTTCGAGCAACCAGATCCGTTGGTCGGCTTCCCACATGTCGAACCAATCAAGGCCGTACGACCATGGTGCGTCGTCATCACGATATTCGGCAATCAAGTGATCCAACATCGTGCCAACGGCACCACGGACAAGATCCGCCTCGGGGCCCTTGAGCGTTCGCAATCCATCAAAGGTCGGCCACATCGGTCTTTGCTCCTTCGGGATTGCGGTTGCGATCCACCGCGTACAAACACGCGCCTGCGATGATCGCGAGTCCGGGAATCGCGGGCGCACGCATCCTCAGGTTGCTCCAGTAAACCGCGTGAACCGCCGATAGCGTAACCACCATCGCGGCGATGGACCAAAACAAAGTCGTTCGCCACGGCACACTGCTTTGCCGCCAACGCCACAGCCCAACCAAAACGGCACCGGCAAACGCCAAATAGTAACCTCCGATCGCGAACGTTGCGGCGGCCGATCGGGTCGGCGTGACGTGAGGGAACGGCGTCCAAAGACTCCACACACGAACGAAGCACGACCAAACGAACATCGCCGGTTGGCGTGCGATCAAAGCCTTCGCCGCAGCACCGCACAGTCTGTCATCGTTGACTTCCGTTGTATCGGACGGATAGATCGGATCGCCGGCAGCGGCCCAATTTTCTTTCCAAAATGATTCGGTCGTCGGATCACCTTCATAGCGATGGTCGTACGCATCCAGAAACGATTGAGCATCCCAGACTTGCCGAGATCGTTCCGATCGCAAGTGGTCGTAGAACATCGGATTGTTGGCCAGCAGCAAAGTGTAACCGCCGTGCGTCGTCGCCCACATCGGATGACCGACGGCGCGCTCGTTGCGCATCATCCAAAGTCCCATCGTGCCCGCTATGATGATCGTCACAACAACCGACGGAACCCAACGCGTCCTTGTGCTTGAAAACGCCCGACGATAACCCGCCCACAACAACCCTGCGATGATCAACACGGCCCAAACCAAAAACGTCGGCCGACATAGATAGGCAAGCGCAAGCAGGACGCCGATGAACACGGACTGTTTCCAATCGAAACCGTGTCGGACCGCGACGCTGATGCGGTACAACGTCGCCGACACCAGGGCAACGGCAAGCGTTTCCGTCATCACCAATGTCGACTGTTGCAGCAACACGGGATCGACGATGACCCACGCGGCGGCGAACGCACCGACTCGTTGATCACCGAACGCATGGAAAGCGGCCAGGAACACCATCACCGCAGTCGCGGCCCCCAGCAACGTGTGCAGGACGGCGACGGGCACGACATCCGACGTCGTCCACGACAAAAGGTAAGGGTAAAGAGGCGGTCGGAATGCGGTGGGTCGGGTGCCACCATCGGGACCAGTCAGGCCGAAGACACCCGACTGGGAAAGGGTCGTCGCGATCGCTCGGTAGGCATCTGGGTCCTCGCGAAATTGAGCAAGACAGACACCGGCGACGCCGCCACGCACCAGGATCGCTGCGAAAAACACGTACCAGATCCACCTTGTCGGTTTCTCTGTCCGCTCGCCACGAGTCGCCCGACTTGCCATCATCACAGAATGTGCGCCGCCGAAGAGTTTCTTGTTTTCGTCCACTGAGATCGAACATCATAGTGAATCGCTCACCCCCACGCTCTTACGGAAAGAAAGTTTCCGATGTGGTCATACGCTACCGCTGGTTCAGTCTGGTCGCCGGCCTGGTCATCGGGCTGGCGGCGTGGCCGAGCGCGAATCGAGTCGATTTTGATCGCAGCATCTCCGCAATGTTCGCTGCCGACGACCCAACCCTGTTGGCGTACCAGGAACTCGAATCGGCGTTCGGCGGCAACGCGGTGGTCATGATCGTCTACGAAGACGACAAATTCGCAAGTTCGGATGGCTTGGTACGCAACGAAGCTTTGTCAGCCAAAGTGGCCGCCGTCCCTGGTGTCGCGGGCGTGCTTTCGCCATCGGTACTGAACGCCGCGGTCGAAAGACTTCGTCCGGCGTCGCTCTTCAACCGATCAGCGGCACTGTTTCGAAAACGCGATCCGGTGGCTCGCGGCTTTTTAGAAATCTTCGCCGGCTACACGCATTCGTCCGCGCTCGATCGAGCCGCCGTGGTTGCGATGTTGGAACCGGACCATTTGCCCGAAACCATCGAAACGCTTCGGACGCTAGCCAGCGAAATGTCCGATGAATTGGAATCCCACAACGTTGCCTTGGTCGGCGAACCCGTGTTAGTTCACGACGGCTTTGATTTGATTGAGCGCGACGGCGCGCGTTTGGCTTGGACCACGATCGTCTTGTTGTCGGCGGTGCTACTGATCGTGCTGCAAGATCTGCGTTTGGTCGCGTTGGCGGCTCTGTCGATTGTGTGGTCGGTCACACTGACCAAAGCGATCATGCATTGGTGGGGGATTGAGCTCTCGTTGGTGTCGACGATCTTGACCGCAATCGTGACCGTTGTTTCCGTTACCGCGATCCTGCATCTGGGTGTCGCGTTCCGCACGGCACGACGGCGTGGGATGTCACAACGGGCCGCAATGACCAAAGCGATGATGTTGTTGTCGGTTCCGATCTTTTGGACTTGCGCCACCGATGCCGCAGGATTCGCGGCGTTGGCCATTTCGCGGATCTTGCCCGTCGCCCAATTCGGCATCATGGTTGCTATCGCATCGATCGCCGTCTTTCTTTCGCTGGCGTTGTTTGCGCCGCTGATCTTAATGACCGGCTCGCGTTGGCCCGACGCGACCGAGCAAAAATCACATGGCCGCGAGCGACTGAAGCGTTTGGCATTTCAGATCGCGTCCTGGTCGGTTCGGAATCGCGGTGGAGTGATCGCAACCGGCGTTTTGATTGCAATCGCGTCGGTGATCGGACTGGGGCGCGCCGAGGTCGAGACCAGCTTCCTGAACAATTTCCGCCCGCAAAGTGCGATCGTTCAAGATTACGGAAATGTCGAATCGAATTTTGGGGGCGCCGGTGTTTGGGACATCGTGCTCGACACGCCGGATGAATTGACCGAGGCGTACATGAAATCGGTGCGCGATTTGGAAGAGGAACTGAGGGCGATCGATGTCGACGGTGCCCGTTTGACCAAAGTCATCAGTTTGGCCGACGCCGATGCGGTGGCATTGAAAGTCGGAATTTTGAAACTCGTTTCGCCATCGACGCGATTGTCGGGAATGCAGGTAACGATGCCCGTCTTTTTTGCGGCCCTGTTGTCCGACCCCGACGACAACGAGTCGGCCAAATTTCGAATCATGCTGCGAAGCGAAGAGCACCTCGACGCTGGGCGTAAGACCGCGTTGATTGATCAGGTTCGTCGGACCGTCAACGATAGCGATGTGGGGCGAGGCGGGCGTGTCACCGGGTATTACGTGATGATGGCCAGCTTGGTGGGCCAAATGGTTGGTGATCAATGGCGATGCTTTGCCGCGTCGGGCGTGTTGGTTTGGCTGCTGTTGGTTGTGGCGACGCGGTCGGTGCGGTTGGCGACATCGGCTCTGTTGCCCAATCTGCTGCCTGTGTTTGTGGTGCTGGCGTCCGTGGCGATGATGGGTGGAAAAATCAATATGGGCGCGGCGATGATCGCGGCTGTTTCGATCGGTTTGTCGATCGACGGTTCCGTTCACTTTTTAGCCGCTTTTCGCCGCCAAATACGCCGCGGCCATGGCGGATCTGCGGCATCGGTCCGAGCGGCGGCCGGCATTGGCGCTCCGGTCGTTTTGGCGACGGTTGCCCTAGTGATCGGCTTCGGAGCGATGACGACAAGTGAATTCGTGCCGACGGCGACGTTCGGGACCTTGGTGGCAGCGACGCTTGCAATTGGGACGTTCGTCAACTTGACCCTGTTGCCGGCAATTGCGTCCATCGGCTACCGCTAAGCCACCCCATTCACTTTCATAGGCTGTGCCACCATAATTCGGGGGCAAAATAACTTTTTCGACCTCTAAAACGAGAGCAGATACTGATGGGACGCACTGGAGTCATTACGTTCAAGGGCAATCCGATGACACTCGAAGGCAACGATCTTGCCGTGGGTTCCGCCGCGCCCGAGTTCAATCTGACCTACGCCGACAACGGACTGCAAACGTTGACGTTGGCAGACTTGAAAGGCAAACCGTCGCTGATCAGCGTCGCACCAAGTTTGGATACGCCAACGTGCGCGATCCAAACCAAGAAGTTCAACGAAGAGTTGGGCAAGATGGGCGACAAGGTCAACACCGTCACGGTGACACGAGACCTGCCGTTCGCACAGGCACGTTTCTGTGGTGCGGAAGATATCAAGATTCGAACTGCCAGCGATTACAAGGACCACGCATTCGGCACCAGCTATGGGGTGACGATCGAAGAATTGAAGCTGTTGACCCGCGCGGTCATCGTGCTCGATTCCGACGGAAAGGTCGCCTACAAAGAAATCGTCGCTGAAGTCACTCAAGAACCCGACTATGCTGCGGCCATGGCCGCATTGCGAATGCTGGTCTAGACATAGGTAACAGCAAACAGGTGACAGGTTACAGGCGAGCACATCGCCACGGTCATACGTCGCCAAAGCTGTAACCTGACACCTGTAACCTGATATCTATTCCCGATGTTTTCCGTTGCCGCGCTTTATCGATTTGTGCCGCTCGACGATCACGTCGAGCTTCGCGAGCCGATTCTGCAATGCATGATCGGCTCTGATGTGCGTGGCACTTTGTTGCTGGCGGGTGAAGGGATCAATGGAACCGTCGCCGGTCCAAGATCGGGGATCGAGACTCTGCTTGACTTTTTGCGTCTGGATCCGCGACTGGCGGATCTGGATGTGAAATGGTCAACGTGCGACGAAATGCCTTTTCGGCGGTCGCGAGTTCGGTTGAAGAAAGAGATCGTGACGCTGGGCGTGGACGGTATCGATCCGCTCGATTCCGTCGGCACCTACGTCGACGCCGAAGACTGGAACGCGTTGATCGACGACCCCGATGTCACGCTGGTCGATACGCGAAACGACTACGAAGTTGCGATCGGTACGTTCGAAGGGGCGATCAATCCGAACACCGAAAGCTTTCGCGATTTTCCCGAGTTCGTCGCTTCGAATTTGGATCCGGCCAAGCATAAGAAAGTCGCGATGTTTTGCACCGGAGGAATTCGGTGCGAAAAATCGACATCGCTATTGAAAGCCGCCGGTTTCGAGAACGTTTATCATCTCCGTGGTGGCATTTTAAAATATCTTGAAACGGTCCCTGCCGAACAATCGCGTTGGGAAGGCGACTGCTTCGTGTTCGACGGTCGCGTCGCCGTCGATCATGACTTGAAGGAATCAAACCACGTCATGTGCTTCGGTTGCGGTTGGCCGGTAACGCCCGCCGGTCAGCAAACCGACGACTACATCGCGGGCGTCCAGTGCCCGCACTGTTCTGGTCAATTGACCGACGAACAACGATCACGCTTCGCCGAACGCCAACGCCAACTCGGCACGCAATAAACCTTTCGGGCAACCCTACGTGGCCCCGCAACGCCGTGCGCGGCGATCAAACTGCAAAGCCGTTGGGAACCCTGTCACGGCGTGCCAGGGCGACAAAGTCGAGGAACAGAACTGTAAAGCAGTCTGCCCCCTAGCGCTGAGACTCCAAGTGCAACGATCGCAATGTCTTCAAGTCGCAGAGCAAGTCACTCCGGACGGCAACCGGAATCCCGCTTGGCCCGCTCGCTGCGTATGCCGCTTCGATCGCCTTGGATTGATTGATCGGCAGTTCGACGCTTCCACCCGTGGCAAGCTGGATGTGAGTGTGGAGAAGGTGAAACTGGGGATCACGAATCACCGTTTCAAACAACGAAACGTGTTTGTGATCTGACACCGATGAAGATTGTCGATGCGATTCGATTTGATATTCACACACACGTGGCATCGTGGTTTCTTCGGGAATGATCAACAACCCGATCCGCTTGAACGCGTGTCCCCACCACCGGCTGCCCATTGCGACTGCGATCGGGATCGAAAACACCAGCCCGATCAGCATGGGAGAAAACCATATCAACATCCTGGGAATCGCCAACCAGGTCGCGATCGCAAGGCTGGTACCGACGGCGGAAAACAGGCCAAATTGTTTGACCGCGTCCGACCAACGCACACCATGTTCGTCGCGTTGCTGTGCCATCCACTTCACGCTCGTTCCCCGCAATGCGGACAGCACGAATCGCGTATGAAACATTGCCATGATGGGCGACAGCAATATCGAGATCAGAATTTCCGCCATGCCGCCGGCCCAAAGTCGTATCACACCGCCGAACGAGCGTCGAAGTTTCGAATCGAAAGTGATCGCAAGCAACGCAAACACCTTGGGCAGCAACAGCAGCGTCATCGACAACGCGAACAGAACCATCGCACCGCCGATCGGGATGGATTCCTGGGACACCGATCGAATCCGCTCAACCGCCATACCCAAGATGCACAACAGCGTAAAAGCGATCCAAATTGGCGAAGCAGCATAGGCCATCACACCCGACGAGAAATGAAATCGTGAGAGAGGATGAAACCCTTCGCTGATCACGAGCCGCGCGTGCTGCAGATTGCCTTGGCACCAACGCTGGTCGCGGACGGCATAGTCGGCGAGCGTCGGCGGGCATTCCTCGTAGCTTCCGCCGAGGTCGGTCGCCAATTCGATCTTCCATCCGGCGCGCAACATCAACGCCGCTTCGACGAAATCGTGACTGAGAATCTCGCCGCCCAACGGGGCCACGCCCGGAAGCACCGGAAGGTCACAGTGATCCAAGAATGGTTCCACGCGAATGATCGCGTTGTGCCCCCAATAGTTGCCGTCACTACCCGTCCATGCGGCGAACCCTTCGACAAACACGCGCCCGTATGCGGCAGCCGCAAACTGTTGCGCCCGAGCAAACAACGACTCTCGTCCGACCGGCGTCGGTGGCACTTGAAGGATGCCGATCTGGTCATCGGCATCCATACGATCGACCATGGACATCATGGTACGCCCCTCCATCAAACTGTCTGCGTCCAGCACGATCATGTAGGAATAGCGACTGCCCCAACGCGAACAAAAATCGGCGATATTGCCAGCTTTCCTCGCGTGATTTTCAGGTCGATGTCGATAGAAGACGCGCGCATCGGGAAGATCCGCCGTCAAACGCGACCATGCCTGTTCTTCCGACAACCAGACTTCGTGGTCCGTCGTATCGCTGAGGACATAGAAGTCAAACGTGGTCTTATCGCCGTTTTCGTCGAGTGATCGCAACATCGCTCGGATACCGGCGAACACTCGGTCCGGTGATTCGTTGTAAACCGGCATCAGCACGGCCGTCGACGACCGGGAACTCGAATCGCGGCCATCAATCTCGGTTGAAATCGAGCGAGAAGCCCCATAGCGGAGAACACGAATCCAGCCAGCGGTTGCGACCAGAAACGAAAACGTAATCCAGGCGAACAGCAACGCGAATAAGATGATGCTGGCGACTTCGAACACGTTCAAACCGACGCCGCCGGCAACGATCCGCGTGTACGCCCACGAAGCCGTGACCGTGATCGCCGAAGTCCCCGCGATGATCAACGATCGCAGCATCGACCGGCGTCTCATGACTTGTCGGCCGCACCCACGTTCAATTTGAAGAGGCGGTCCAAGCGAAGCCACGCCGTCGCTGAACGCCAAGTTTCGGCACGCAACGGCGCCACCAAACGCGTCGGTGCTGCTTGCGTCATCGGGCGAACGATTTCTTGTGGAACGACTGTTTGAACCTTGCCGAGTGCCTCCAACCGAGCGGCGACGGCGACTTCCAACGCCAACCGATCCAAACCCATCACGGCATCGCGGCGATCACCCGAGATTGATCGCTCGGCAGCGATATCAACGATTCGTTTCGCCGCATCAATGGCGTCACTCTGGTTCATCCCGCTCTTCAACAAGTACCCGACCGTCACTTTCATCGCTTGCATGGACTGGGGGCTTCGCGATGTGGGCGGATGAGGCCAACCACCCCGGTGGAGGTGGCGTTGGAAAGAAAGGTTGAGCAGAGCCTCTGCGTTGGGATGGCAATCCATGAGTCAGTCACATTGAAGAGAGAAGAGGAGCAGCAGACGAGACCCTCATGGTTCCGCCTTTTCGAGCAGGCGTCTATAGCAACAAACGGCGTGCCAAAGGTTTCCTCCAACACCCTCCGCACTTGCCCGAACGGTCTAATCGGAAAACCTTGAAATAGCGGCTCTATCAGTCATGTTCACGTTATGGCGATCAGACACACCCAACTATAGTTCATTGGATGAGAACGCCGCGTTCAGGGTGCCGAAGGGCTGCCACAAACGTCGATTTAAGTTTTGACGGTTCGAAACAGAATGGCGGAACATGCCCGGCGAAAAAGTTTCGGATTGTCAGCAGCTGCTCGATTTTCGACCTCGCTGTTCTCTTTCGGTTGCCCGTGCTGACAAAAGTGGCAACCGCCGACCGCTATCCCCCGGCATGCCGACTGTTCGCTAAACGAAATTTCACGCAGTAAATTAGGTCAGCGCAATGACGCGTTCGAACCACGCCATGAAGCGACGCACTTTTCTGGGTGGTGGACTATCGTTGCCACTGGTCGCTAGTCAATTCCTGCGAGAACGCGCAATGGCCGAGCCGATGTCGAGTATCACCAATGCCTTGAGCGGCAGACCAGCCAATGATGCCGATCGAGTGTTTCTGGATGACTTGGAACGTCGTTGCTATCGATACTTCGCGGACTCGGCGGATTCCGGTACCGGCTTGATCCCCGATCGTGGATCGACCGACGGCAGTTGGTTTTCCAAGTACGCCAGCAGCGCGGCGTGCGGCTTCGGTTTGACGGCGCACACGATCGCGGCGGATAGAGGTTTCATCACGCAAGAAGAAGCGGTCGATCGCGTTCGACTGTTGCTACGGTCGCTCTTGAACATCGCCGAGCACCAACGCGGTTTCGTCTATCATTTTTTCAGCTGCAAGGATGGCAAACGACGCCGCAACTCGGAAGCTTCCTCCATCGACACCGCTTTGATGATCGCCGGTGCGATGTGCGCCGCATCGACCTTCCACGACGATTTGCAGATCGTCGAAATGGCGAACCAATTGTATGAACGCGTCGATTGGACATGGATGCTCGGCACGAACGACCTGCTCCACATGGGTTGGACACCCGAGGGCGGGATGCTTCCGTATCAATGGGATTCGTACAGCGAGTTGATCCTATTGGTGTTGTTGGCGATCGGTGCGCCGAACAATCCGATTCCGCCAAAGTGTTGGCAGGCGTGGCGACGTGAACCGGTGCTGCGATTCGATGGCGAAGATTTCTTGAGCTATCCGCCGCTGTTCGTTCATCAGTATCCCATGGCGTACTTTGACTTCCGCAACGTTCGATCACCGAGCGGCCGCAGCTACTGGGACAATTCGGTTCGCGCCCACCGTGCCCAGATCGCCTTCATGACCGAATTGGCCGCGAGGTACCCGAACCAGTTCGGCCACTACGGCGCCGACGTTTGGGGTTTGACCAGCAGCGACAGCGCCCACGGATATCGTGATTGGGGCGGCCCGTACCAAGTCGACCGATTCGAGCCCGACCGAGGCATCGATGGAACGGTGGTCCCCAGCGCGGCGGCCGGCGGGTTAGCCGTGTTGCCCAATGCGGCGCTGCACACGCTGAGATTCCAGCACGAACGCTATGGCGAAAAAGTCTATGGCCGGTACGGATTCGTGAACGCGTTCAACCCCGTCACCGGCTGGATCGGCGCCGACGTGATCGGCATCGACACCGGAATCTCACTGGCGATGGCCAATAATTTGGAAACGGGCGGCGTTTGGCAAGCATTCATGCGGCACCCAGCGGCGACCCGGGCACTGCAGTTGGCCGGATTCACTCGGATGAGATCCTGAGTGGCAAACGGACTCAGGTTTCGGGTCACCCTTCGTCACCTTCGTCGCCCTGCGACGCCGTCGCAGGGTGTACCGTGTGTTCGCTTTGTCAGCCGCTTTGTCAGCCGCGTTGCAGCTGACATCCCGCAAGCGGAGTCGCGGGTCCACGTGGGGTTGCCCGTTTATGGGCATGCGACGGCTCTTGTTGTTAGCTGATGACGCATTGATCTACTTCCCCTCGCCGTCCCCCCCTCGCTTCCGTAAGCTGTGTAGCGGTGCATGAGCACGATAAAATCGCATTGATTCCATTCTTGTCTTGGGGAAGAACTGGCTATGGCAGACACGATCGTAATTTTTGGTGCGTCGGGAGACCTAACCAGTCGCAAGCTTGTTCCGGCCCTCTATCGGTTGTTCGCCAAAGGACGATTGGCTGCTGGTTCGAAAATCGTAGGCGTCTCGCGAAGCCAATTTGAACACGAACAATGGCGTGAGTCGTTGCGAACGGCGGCGGAAAAGTTCGTCGGCAAATTTTTCACGGCTGAATCGTGGGAAGCCTTCAGCGAGAACATCTTCTATCACGCCGGCGACATCAAAGACCAAGCCGACTTCAAATCGTTGGCGACTTTTCTGGACTCGATCGAAACAGAAGAACATTCCGGCCGGGTGTACTACCTTTCGACGATGCCCCAGTTGTATGAAGAGGCGATTCGACAGCTCGGCAAAGCCGGCTTGGCCGACGACAGCAAGGGCTATCGCCGTGTCATAATCGAAAAACCGTTCGGCACCGACTTGGCCACTGCCCAAGCGTTGAACCATTCGATCCACGGCGTCTTTCGCGAAGATCAAATCTATCGGATCGACCACTATTTGGGCAAAGAAACCGTCCAAAACATCTTTGCACTGCGTTTTGCCAACAGCATCTTTGAACCGATTTGGAATCGCAACTTCGTCGACCACGTGCAAATCACCGTGGCCGAAGAGGTCGTGATCGGTCGCCGCGCCGGTTACTACGACACGTCGGGCATCCTGCGCGACATGTTCCAGAACCATATTCTTCAGTTGATGATGATCACGGCAATGGAGCCACCAGCGCGATACGATTCTTCGTTGGTCCGGGACGAGAAAGTGAAAGTGCTGCACAGTGTCCGAAAGATGGTCGGCAGCGATTTTGCCAATAACACCATCCGCGGCCAGTACGACGGTTACCTCAAAGAAGAAGGTGTCCCGCCAAAAAGCCAAACCGAGACTTACGCGGTCTTGAAACTGTATTGTGACAATTGGCGCTGGAAAGGCGTCCCGTTCTTCCTGCGCAGCGGAAAGGGCATGTCGTGCCGCACGACTCAAATCGTGATCCAGTTCAAGAACGTGCCGCATATCCTGTTTGGCGAAAAAACGCGAACGCCCGTCGGAAACCGTTTGGTGATCCAGATTCAACCGGCCGAGGGCATCCAGTTGCACTTCGAAACCAAAGTTCCGGATTCCGAAATGAAGACGCGCACCAGCACGATGGATTTCAGTTTCCAACAGGCCAGCGGAACCGAGCTTCCCGATGCCTACCAACGGCTGTTGCTGGATGCGATTCAGGGTGACGCCAGCCTGTTCGCGCGCAGCGACGAAGTCGAATTGGCGTGGGGAATCATCGATCCCATCATCGCGGCCTGGAAGAGCCCCGCGGCCCCGGACCTGTTCACCTACCCGACCGGCCTTTGGGGCCCCACCGAAGCGAGCGAATGGATGGAAGAACAAAAGCGCGAATGGTTCGACGTTTGTCCGGTCTTGAACTAAATTTCATCACAAGCGGAGCCTGGCCCGAAACCTGGCCCGGGGGCTGGTGTTTGAATAAGACGCAGTTCGCGCCTTTTCCAAACCAACAAAACCGGAGCCCCACGATGAAATCAACACGAACGCTTCTCGCCGCATCGATTGCCACACTCGCGATCGCCACAACATCTTTGGCTCAACCACCCGAAGGACGTGGACGCGGTCCCGGCGGACCTGGTGGTGACCGGGGCGGCGAGCGAGGGGGTGAACGTGGGGGTGAACGAGGGGGTGAACGAGGCCAAGGCGGCCCTGAAATGATGATGCGGATGATGCCCGTCTTGGCGGCGCTGGATGCCGACAAGGACGGAGCTCTTTCCAAGGCCGAAATCGACAACGCGGCCGTTGCATTGCGAACGCTTGACAAGAACAACGACGGATCGCTGTCAGCCGAGGAAATGCGTCCCAGTTTCGCCGGCGGTGGTCGTGAAGGCGGCCCACGCGGCGAAGGTGGCCCGCGTGGTGGAGGTGGTCCACGCGGTGAAGATGGTGCTCGTGGTGGCATGGAAGGTCGCGGTCCAGACTTCGCCGCCAACATGTTCAAGCAACGCGACACCAACGGTGACGGCAAATTGAGCGGCGACGAGATTCCTGAGCAAATTGCCAGCCGGCTCGATAAGGTCGACACCGATAGCGACGGCGCTATCAGCAAGTCGGAAATGGAAACGGCAATGAGCCGCATGCGTGAAGGTGGCGGCGGACGTCCCGGTGGTGATCGCGGCGGACGCCCCGGCGGCGACCGACCCAATCGTCCGGCTGCTGAATAGGCTGCCGTCCCTGTGATGAGCCGAACGTCCGCGCATTGGCGTGGACGGTCGGGAAACCCAGATGCGGATCTCGGATTCCGAACGTTTTGTAGATTCGGATATAATCGGCCGCATGGAAAAACTTCGATACGCGATCATCGGCGCCGGTGCCCTGGGTGGTCTTTATGGTGGACTTCTAGCGCGGGCCGGCTTTGAAGTCCACTTTCTATTTCATAGCGACTACGACTATGTCGTCGAGCATGGATTGCGCGTCGAGACGAAACTGGGCGACTTCCACTTAACCGACGTTCACGCCCACGCGTCGGCGTCGACGATGCCGCCGTGCGACGTCACGATCGTAGGCTTGAAGACAACTCTAAATCATCTGCTCGATGAATTGCTGGTCCCACCGACTCGCGATGGCGGATTGGTGCTTTGTCTGCAAAACGGCCTTGGCAGTGAAGACGCCTGCGTTGCCGTCGTCGGTCCTGATCGCGTGCTTGGCGGGTGCTGTTTTTTGTGCAGCAACAAAGTCGGCCCCGGTCACATTCGCCACATCGACCAAGGCCGGATCGTGTTCGGTGAATACGGCGACCGTGCGATCGATGTCAGTTCTCGCGTTCAACGTATCGCTGACGAAATGCAGTCGGCCGGAATCGACGCGCACACCACCGATGACTTGCCGAAGACTCGCTGGAAAAAATTGATGTGGAACATCCCGTTCAACGGCTTGTCCGTCGTGCTCGACGCGTCCACGAAAGAACTGGTTGACGATCCCGATGCGCTTGCGCTGGCCGAATCACTCGTCCGCGAAGTCCACGCCGGTGCCGCGGCATGCGGGGTGCACGTCCCTGAAAAAGCCATCGCAACGACCATCGATGTGACAAAAGTCATGGTACCCTACGACAGCAGCATGCGATTGGACTTTTTGGCCGCTCGACCGATGGAGATCGACGCAATCTTGGGTAACCCGATCCGCGCCGCGGCCGAAGCCGGATTCGCGATGCCGCGTGTCGAATCGATTTACCGACAATTGAAGTTTCTCGACCGCGGCCGACACCGGTCGACAATTCCATAGTGGCGTTGCCCCCTAAGCTCGACTTTTTTCGTTTACGAGCTGGCAGTTTGATAGAGGTGAAGGCAGCTTCCCTGCGCAAGAAATGTGACTTACCACAGTTACAAGCCTAGGCAAGGAAGCCACCATGATTCGCGTGCCCCGTGATTTTAAACCGTTGCTCAATGATCGGTCATCCGCGTTGCCGCGTTGCCGAGATTCGAAAACTATCGGCACCCGTCCGTAAGCTGCTAGACTTTGGGCTCACGCGAGCAGCTTAGAATGGAGAAAGTCGTGGTTAGGTTCCGCGTCGATTTCCGTACCAACGCAGATGCATCCGGTCACAGAATCGGTAACCCGCCGATTCGCACCACGGCTTCAGCCAAGTTGCCGCCGTATCCATCGCTTCGGCCGATACGCCCTGGGGCATGATCCAGATATCATCGGGTCGGACTTGAAGCGATTCGACGACGCCCGCGCATTCGTCGAATTCGGCGGGTGAATCGATCACAAATTTGACTTGAAAGTCGTCCGACCGATCGATCAATCGGCGCATCAAATCGATTGGCATGCGGCGATCGTGGTGGCGTTGATGCCACTGGGGGTGATCCCCCGCATCGGGTGCGCTGGCGGACAACTTGGGGCTGATCGACATCAAGTCGCATGGCACGTCGCGGTCAATCGTTCCCGCGGTTTCGATCGTGATGTGCAAACCTGCATCGCGAAGCTGCTGGCAAAGCGAGACGCAGGCATCCGGCAACAAGGGTTCGCCGCCGGTCAGCACGACGTGCGAAATGCCCGACTGTAAAACCGAATCGACGATCGTCGAGACGGTTTGTCGCGGGCCCTCGGGTTTCCACGATGCATACGGTGTGTCACAAAACCAGCACCGCAGGTTGCAACCGCTGGTCCGCACGAAGAAGCTCTCCACGCCCGTTAACTTCCCCTCGCCTTGTCGGCTGACGAACGTCTCGGCGATTCGCAGCCCCAGCGTTGCCGCGGGCGCCCCGTCATCGGAACCCCTGGTCGGGCCGCCGATGCCGTGCGAGAATCGAATTTCGCCCGTGGAAGTCATTAAAATCGAGATATGAAAATTGAGTAACTCAGATACTTTTCGCAAAATCCTGGAAGTCTTTGACAACCCCAGCCCTTCGCGGAACTTTACGATCGAACACCATTGTCCCGAGTTTACTTCGGTGTGCCCCAAAACGGGACAACCCGACTTCGGAACGATCGTTTTCAGCTACGTTCCCGACGAAGTATGCGTCGAATTGAAAAGCTTGAAGATGTATCTGCAGGCGTTTCGAAACGAGGGCATCTTCTACGAGGCCGTCACGAACCGAATCATGGACGACTTTCTGGCCGTCGTAAAGCCTCGCAGCGCCACCGTCGAAAGCCGCTGGACCCCCCGCGGCGGCCTGCACAGTAATATCATCATCCGATATCCCGAGAACTAGACGCACAATCGACGGTCTTGAAACGACCCCGTCATTTCGCGTCCTCGTGGATACCGTCCCATCCGCATTGATTCTTGAAACCCCATTTTGACCATGACCACTCCTCCCGTATTGATCAGCGGCTTCAGCGATGAAGCGGCCAACGAGAAGCAAGCTGTCCAGCAGTACAGCGCCTTTGCCGCACTCGGTTTGCGATACTATTCGATCCGTTTCATCGATGCCGGGGAAGGCATCAAGAACGTGATGAATTTGTCGGACCCCGAGATCCAACACTTGGTCAAAATGCAGTGTGATTACGGATTGAAGGTCAGCAGCATCGGGTCGCCGATCGGCAAGGTGAAGTTGCTTGACGTCGATGATGGAACGTCCAACAAGTTCATTCCGTTCGACCAGTACTTGAAGCAAGACGTGACCACCGCGTGCGATCGCGCCGAAGCGTTCGGTGCAAAGTTGCTTCGCGGATTCGCTTTCTATCATCCCAAGGGCACCGAACCGGCCGACCACATCAACCAAGTCGCGGACCAGTTGAGTCAAATCGCGGAGCTTTGTGATTCACGCGGTTTGACGTTCGGCTTGGAAGTCGAAGCGAACTTGGTCGGCCAAACCGGCGATCTGCTAAAAACGATCGCTGCCAAAGTCAATCATCCGGCAATGTTGACGATCTTCGACGGTGCCAACATTGTGACGCAAGGATTCACGGCCGACGAAACGTATGCCCAGTACTTGGCCATGAAGCCCAGCCTCGGTTGGGTCCACATCAAGGACTATCACGACCCTTCGCCGACCGGTCGCATCGACCACGTCGACGAAGCCAGCCTCAGCAACTTTGTGCCCGCCGACATTGGCGACACCGGCCACGAGGCGATCCTGCGAGACATGAAGGACTTCATGCCGGAATTGCATTCGCGGATGACAGCCCGTGGTGCCGATGGCGTGTTCATGGATTTGGAACCGCACGTCAAAGGTGGTGGCCAGTTTGGCGGCTTCAGTGGCCCCGACGGATTCGGCGTCGCGATGCGAGGCCTGTGTCGCGTGCTCGACTATGTCGGCATTCCCTACTCGCTGCGATCGTTCGCCGACATCAAATCATGAGCGACGAGACTCGGGACGCCAAAGCTCGTTTGATCGAGCTGGAAATCCAGATCGCGCACGTGCAACGCCTCTACGAACAACTCAACGAAGTCGTGACCGAGGAAGCGCTTCGGGCGGATCGGATCCAGCACAAGCTCGACACGCTGACCAACCAAGTCCGCGACTTGAAAAATAAGTCGCCGGAATCGGCTGGCGACCCGCTGGACGAGAAACCGCCGCATTATTGAGGGCGGCCCCGGGGAAACACGGCCAATCCCCCTTCGCTGGCACTGTTATCTTGCCGGACTCGAATAACAATAGGAACTCCCGGCACCTTGGCGGGGTTGAATATTGGACCGAGTTCCCCTGTCGCACCCAAGCCTTGGGCGACCCCCGAGACCAGAGGTGAGTGCTTGCATACCGATTCGGCATCGACGACGCCCGTGACACCAAAACCACCGCCACGATCATCGACCCACGCGATCGTGAATTTGATCGTCTCGGCAGCGATCCTGGGCGGCTGTTTTTTCGGCTACTCGCTGTTGGGCGAACGCAAACGGCCCACCCGCGGGAAACCGCCAAAGCCCGATGGCACCGTCGTGACGACCGCGATGCTGTTGCCACACCAAGGCCCGGTCACGTTGTCGGCCAACGGCGTCGTCGTGCCGCTGCGTGAGATCCGTCTGGCTACCGAAGTCGCTGGCCGCGTCGTCTTTCAGTCAGAAAATCTCCGCCCCGGTCGCACCGTCGCCGCCGACGAAGTTCTGGTCCGATTGGATCCGACGGAGTACGAATTGGAAGTCCGCCGGCTGGTCACCCAACAGGCCCAAGAAGCGGCCGAGTTGGCGGCCACTGACGTCAGCATCGAGAACACGAAACAGTTGTTGTCGCTGGCGAAAGAGCAACTGAAGCTAGCCGCCGACGAACGCGCACGCGTCGATTCGCTGGTCCAACGGCAAGCCGCATCGATGTCCGAAGTCGATGTGACCAAGCGTTCCGAGTTGACGGCGAAGTCGTCGCTGGTCGAACTGGAAAATCGCCAACGGGAACTCGTCGCCGGTCGCGAACTGATCGTTCAAAAACGCGCTGCCACCGAAGTCGCCCTGGCTCGCGCCCAACTGGATCTCGATCGGACCGTCATCAAATCACCCATTCGCGGACGTGTCGTCGCATCAATGGTCGAGGTCGAATCGTTCGTCGGCGCTGGTGCGTCGTTCGTGACAATCGAAGACATCTCCGTTGTCGAAGTTCGATCCAACTTGACGGTCGATCAAATGTTTCGCGTTTGGAATTCAATCGCGGCGCGGCCTACGCATCCGATCTCGACGCATCCGATTGACGAAGACGTCGACTTGATCGCCGATGATCAAGTCCCGCCCGTGCCGGCGACGATCGCGTATCGACTCGGGTTGCGAACGTACCAGTGGCAAGCTGTTTTGGAACGCATCGATGGAGTCGGAATCGATGCGGCAACGCGAACGTATCCGTGTCTGTTTCGAGTCGATGCACCGGAACAGGTGACGCGGCCGCTGAATTCCGCATCCAACGACGGGCCCAATCGCTTGATGCGAGGCATGTTTGTGTCGGTGATGTTGAAGGCGGAATCACGTCGCCCATTGGCCAGTTGCCCCGAGATGGCGATCCGCCCGGGAAATCGAATTTGGATCAATCGTGACGGCAAGCTGCACATCGTGCCGATCGAAGTCGTCGCTCGCGAAGGTGACCGTGTCATCATTGACGCCGAAGGCTTTTTGCTCGACGACACGGCCGCAGCGGTCGTGATATCGCCCGTCAGCAACCCGAGCGAAGGAATGAAATTGTTGTCCTCCGGAAAGCCGCCATCCAAGGTCGCTGACGAATCGCGCGCCGCCAACGAGAAGGCTGCCGGATGAAGTCGATCGTTGCTTGGTCGGTCAAAAATTGGCAGGCCATGAATGTCGTCATGCTGGGAACGCTGTTGTTGGGGGCGTACAGTTTCTCGCAACTTCGCCGTGACTTTTGGCCCGACTTCGAGCTGTATGTTTTGAACGTGTCGGTCGTCTATCCGGGCGCCAGCCCCGACGAGATCGAACAAGGGATCTTGGAAAAGATCGAAGAATCGATCCGCACCGTCGACGGCATTGACGAGATGACATCGACGGCCCGCGAGGGGCTCGGATCGATCATGCTGGAACTCGACAGCGATACGACTCAAGACGACGCCCAGCGGGTGTTGACCGAAGTCACGATGCTGATCGACCAAATCCCAAGCTTCCCCGAACTGGCCGAGAAACCCGACGTTCGACTGCAAACCAACTTCGTCACTGCGATCCGCGTCGCCGTCATGGGACCCGTGAATTCGGGTGCGGGCGAAGGTCGCAACGAAGCCGCGGTCTCGGAAGCCGCCTTGGCGCTGCGGCGAATCGCCGAGTCGGTGCGAAGTGATTTGTTGGCGTTGCCATCGGTGTCGGTCGTCGATTTGGTCGGCGCACCGGACTACCAGATCGACATCGAAATCCCCGAATCCACCCTTCGCGAATACAACCTGTCGCTACGCCAGGTTGCCGAGATCGTGCGAGCCAACAATATCGAATTGCCGGGCGGTACTCTGAAAGGCCGATCGCAAGAAATCCTGTTGCGGGGCAGCGACAAGAGCGAGCTTGGTGACGACATCGCCAATATCCCGCTAGTTAGCGAACCGGGTGGCGCAGTGTTGACGGTCGGCGACTTGGGATTGGTGCGTGACGAGTTTGCGGTCGATGCGGCCATCAACGAAGTCAACGATCGGCCGGCGGTGATCGTGTCGGTGGAAACGACCAGCGCCGATGACTTGATCCGCGTTTCTGATGAAGTTCGCGAGTTCGTCGATCGTGAAAAGGCGAATCTGCCCGACGGCTATACGATGCTGCACATGCGTGATCGTTCGACCAGCGTGAAGAGTCGACTAGACTTGCTGACCAAGAACGGATGGATGGGCTTGGTGTTGGTGTTCATCGTGCTGGCCCTGTTCTTGGAGATGCGTTTGGCATGGTGGGTCGCGTTGGGCATCCCGGTGTCGTTGTTGGGTGCGTGCATCTATATGTATTACGGCGGCCAGACGCTGAACATGACATCCATGTTCGCGTTCTTGATCGCGCTGGGTATCGTGGTCGACGATGCGATCGTCGTGGGCGAAAACATTTACGCGCACCGCGAAATGGGCAAAAGTTACCGTGACGCGGCGATCGACGGAGCCACCGAGGTCATGCCGTCGGTGATCACGGCGATCATGACAACGGTGATCGCGTTCCTGCCGATCATGTACTTGGAAGGCAACATCAAGCGGTTGACGGTGGTGTTGCCGCTTTGCGTCGGCGCCATGCTGATGATTTCGATGGTCGAGAGTCTGACGATTCTTCCCGCCCACCTGTCGCATCGCCGCAGTCTGTTCCTGGCGGCGGTCGAGTGGGTGTTGTTCCCGTTGCGTCCGTTGGGATGGCTGATCGAGCGACTTAGCAGCGGAACAACCCGAGTTTTGAATCGTTTCGTCGATCGCGTTTACGTTCCCCTTTTGCGAATATCGCTTCGCAATCCCGCTATCGTCATGTCGGCCGCCGCCGGCATGTTGATCCTTTCCGTCGGCGTTGTGCGGTCGGGTATGGTGCCGTTTTTGTTGTTGCCCAAGATCGACTTTGGGTTCATCACGTGCCAAGTCACGTATCCCGATGGAACGCCCGTTTCGGTCACCGACGCGGCAACGAAAAAGTTGTACGACGCGATCATGGTCGTCAATCAAAAGTCGATTGACGAACAGCTGACGACCGACCCAGAAGGCTTCGTCAAAGCCGTCCAGCGAACGGTCGGTTCGTCGGGTGATGAAGTCGGTTCGTCTCCGGCCAGCCATTTGGGCGGTCTGTTCGTCCAACTGAACGACATCGGCGATCGAACGGTGACCAGCGCCGACATCGTGACGATGTGGCGCGACGCCGCGGGCAAGTTTCCGGGCGCGGAAGCCGTCGCGTTCGGCGCGTCGCCTCGAGGTCCGGCGTCGCTGCCGATCGAGATGCGTTTGATGGCCGGCGCCGAGCATCTGGACCAACTCAACGCCGCGATCAATCGATGCAAAGAAAAGCTGTCCGAGTACCCGTACGTTTCCGACATCGCCACCGACACACGGCAGGGCAAGTGGGAATACCGCATGAAGGTCCGCGATGACGCCAAAGCGATGGGCATTTCGTTGGCCGACGTCGCCGGAACGGTGCGCGCGTCATACTACGGCGAAGAAGTCATGCGGTTGCAACGAGGCCGGTACGAAGTGCCGCTGAGAGTGCGGTATCCACGGGAAGACCGCAACACGTTGGTCAGCTTCAACGGCATCCGCATTCGAAACGGCGACGGAACCGAACGTCCGCTCGATGAAGTTGCCGATGTCGAAGTCGCTCGCGGTTACTCCGAAATCAAACGTGTCGATCAAATGCGGGCGATCGGGGTGGTCGCCGACGTCGACGAAAATCAAGGCAACGCGTTCAACGTCGTCGCCGACATGCGCGACAACTTTGTCCCAGATTTTGAAGAGGAATTTCCCAACGTCCGATTGGAATGGGCGGGCCAGCAAGAACAGACGACCGAAACGGTCAACAGTTTGACGATCGGATTCTTCGTGGTGTTGGGTGCGATGTTTCTGTTGCTGACGATCCAGTTCAATTCGTGTTGGCAAGCGATTTTGGTGCTGTCGATCATCCCGTTTGGTTTCATCGGCGCGATCCTGGGTCACATCGTGATGAACATCGAACTGACCCTGTTCAGCATCTTTGGGATCGTCGCGCTGGCCGGCGTGGTCGTGAACGATTCGATCGTCTTGGTCGACTTTATCAACCGCCGAGTCGCCGAAGGGCTATCTGTTCACGATGCCATCATCGACGGCGGTCGTCGCCGGTTTCGAGCCGTGTTGTTGACATCGGTGACGACAGTGGCCGGAATGTTACCGATCCTGTTAGAGCGTTCGAAGGAAGCGCAAGTCGTATCGCCCATGGCGACCAGCCTAGCCTTCGGGCTAAGCCTAAGCACCCTTGTCGTGCTGGTCCTTGCTCCGGTGATGTACCTGTTGACATCCAAGCTAACGGCCGCGACGTCAATCGATTGACGTGGTCCCACCGCGAAGCGAAGCGAAGAAGTCTTCCATCTGCGTTACGGTGACTTCGTGATTCAATCGCCAGAACTCGCGGATCGCCCGTCGTGATTGGGCGGCTTCGGTCCGATCGATGCGACGATCGCCGGTCGACTGGCTTCTTTGCCAAACTGTGAAATCACCCCTGCGTCGCAGAAACTCGCTGCGGGTCACGATTCGGTCGTCGGCAACGGGCACGATGGCGACGTCCGTCGTCAGGATCGCTTCGATGGCCGCGGTGACGCGCGCGGTCGGCGCTGGCGGTGGACCCGCGACCATGGGGGCGGTGATCATTTGCAGTTCTCCCGACGCGGCTTGGTTCAGTCTCGCCATCACGGTGTCGAAGGCGTCGACACGACCGTTTCGGTCAATGTCAAAGGGGTTGTCGATCCCCGCCGAATTGGGTTGGACGGATTGGTTGAATCGGATATCGATCGTGTCGAACGCGTTGACGCGAATCGCTTGACCAGGAGCGGCGCCGTCGACGTCGGCGATTTGATTACCAACGTAGAAGACGTGGTCCGCCGGCAAACCGATCGCACCACCGGATTTCACAGTGACTTGCAACCATGTGTTCTTGATCGCACGATCGGGCCACACGATTGCGATTCGATCCGTGCCCAATTCACCGATTCCTGGTAAGACCTCGATACCGCTTGGCGCGGGCGCGGTCACCCAGGTCGAACCATCGTCATCATTGCCGATACGGAATTCAAAATCGCTGGCCGCAAGCGTGGTCGCCGACAGCCCTTCTACGTCGATCACAACACGATTGATTCCACGCACGTAGTTGGTGACCGATGACGCATGAGACACCTGGCCGGGCCGCAACGCCGCACGTGGCGCGGCGAACGCGTTTTCGCCATAGGCCGCCGTCGTTCCTCCGTAGGCCGTGCCGGTCGCGATCACCGTCGGCGTCGTCGCAGTGTCATCGTCATGAATCAGAACTTCAAAGGACTGATCGCCGACAGTGACCGTCACGGTTCGTGGTCCGGTCGTCAACGCGTCATCGATCGCACGCACCGAAATCGATCGCGGCACCGTCCAATCGTCGGGTGTCAACGTCAGCACACTGGGCCAAATTTCGACAGCACTCGGATCGTCCACCGTCACGGCGACGGAGCTGGCATATCTTTCGACGGGAACGACTTCGACGCTACCAATTCCGCCGCCTTCGACCACATCGATTTTCTTCGCCGAGAACCTCATGCGAGTCGTCGAGGGAATCGTTCGATCATTCGCACGAATCAACAGTGCCATGTCTTCGTCACGGACATCTTGCAAAAAGCTGACTGCACCGTCTGCGTAGACCGCCCAGAATCCGTCCGCCACGTCACCCATATTTGCAAACGGGTTGGCCGGGTCGAAGGTGATGTCATCGGGCTGGGTCCAATTCACGGCGACGTCGGGGCCGGATTCGACAAACAATAGGGTGTTCGACAAACCGTCAAGGAAGTCTCGGAACCGAGGTGCGGCACCGGTGCTTCTGAACGGTGCGCCGTTACGAAATCCGAACTCTTCGGTTCCGCCGTCGACGAATCGTTGCACTCGTGTTTTGACGCTATCCCAGGAATCGCCCAGCGAACGATACACGTCGGGCATCGATTGAAGTAGCGGCAAGTTGGTTGCGCTGTCCCACCCTTCATCAAGGGCAAATTGATCGTAAAGTGTCCGGTGACCCAAGAACGGCAACAGATGCACTCGCCAGCTCAAGTGCGGTCGTCCATCGGCGTCAAAAAATTCGGGTGAATCAATGACCGGCAGCGCTCGAAAAGCAGAATGAAAATTGTGTGTTGCCAGCCCGATCGTTTTCATGTCGTTGGAGCGGTCTATCGCAACGTCGGGCGAATTGAGCGAGGTGTATTTCGTGCGCAGCGATTCCACATCGACGATCTCGCTGGTCGGTACGTTGCCGTTGCCATAGGTCGTCTGAGCGTTCTTGGTGATCAACGCCGATAGAACCGCGTCATCAATGTCGGCCGGTAAGTGGATTAACGTTCCGTCGGCGGCGATCGCGCGAAAGAACGGGTCGGGGAGGCTGCCCAGAAAATTCTTTGGGTCTGCGAGGTCGAAGTCGAACGTATCGGGTTTGGACCAGGCAACCGCGGTGTCTGTTCCCGTTTCGACAACCAGCAGCGTGTTTTCCAGACCGTCGCGGAAATCGCTAAACTTCGGCACGGCGGGACTTCCATCGGCACGCTTGTCGTAAGCGCCACCCACACCCCATGGAATTTTAAAGCGGGTCGTGTTGGAGTCGACGGCGTCACTCTGGCTGCGAAATACATCCGGCATCTCGTCCAGCAACGGCAAGTTGTTCGGGCTGTCCCATGGTTCGTCCAAGTTGAATCGCTCATACAGTTGCTGCTGCTCGATGAACGGTAACAAATACACGCGCCAGCTTAATAGCGGAAATCCGTTGGTGTCTCTTGGCCATCCGCTATTGGGCGGAAGTTGAGCATAGGCGGAATGGTAATTGTTAAGGGCTAAATTGATCTGAAATAGCGACGCATCCTGCTGCGAACCGCCGTAGTCGTAAGCAACCGCATCGATCTGGCGAGCGATTTCACGAACATTGACCAGCGGTTCGTCCGACCATCCACTTCGAGTCGCCAAAGAACCGAAGTCGTTGGTGTCGATATCGGCAGGCAAGCGAATACCGAATCCATCAAACATGACGACGTTGACGCCGTCGGGCGAGATGGTTCCCACGGTGGCAATGGGATCATCGACGTCAAAGGTCGCGTCCTCTGGTGCCGTCCAAGTAACGGACTTTTCGGCACCCGTTTGGATCAACATGATCGTGTTTGAAAGCCCATCAAGAATGTCTCGAAACTTAGTCCCGGCTTCGTCTTGGTTAAAGCCAACTGGTCCCCAGGCAGGCAGCGGATTCGATGCGAACTGGCTCCGCAGCGATACCATCGTTTGGATCCGTGTTTGATCGGTTGCCGTTCCCGACCCGTCACCGAATACATCTGGCATCTGCGCAGCCAGCGGCAAGTTGTGGGAACTGTCGTAGGGTTCGTCCAAGCGAAATTGGTTAAACAGGTCGTAGTAACCCAGGAATGGAAGCAAATGCACACGCCAACTGAGGTGCGGCTTGCCATCGGCATCGAAATAGTCATCGGTACCCGAACCGCTCTGAACGGGAAGCTGCTTGAAGGCGCTGTGGTAGTTGCGTACGGCCGTCGCAAGTCTCTTTAGATTCGCGAGCACCAATTTGACCTCGTCCGCCAAAACATCCACAACCACCATCGCTGTATCGCTGTCGACGCCATCGAAAATGGAGTAGCGAAAGGAGTCGGTGCCGACAAAGCCATCGACCGATTGATACGTAAACGTTCCGTCGGCCGCCAATCGCAGGCTTCCATGACGAGGACCGTCGACGAACGAAACGGCGACCGGTTCGCTCAGGCCAAGTCCGTTCGTTCCGTCGTGGGCTAGGACCGACTCAATGGATACACCGTCGGCCAATAGCGTCGCACCGGATACGACGTGAAACGTTGGTTGTCCACTGTCATCCACAGCGATCGGTGGGTTCGATTGGGATGCCGTTTGGCCCGCCGAATCGATGCTTTGGGACAGCGCCGGATCGAGTGCCACGTCGGAGCCGCGGATCTCGATGACAACGGTTTCTTGATACGACAGCGACGTTGCCGAATCTGTCGCCTTGTACATGAACGTGTCGGTGCCGACAAAGTTCGGAGCCGATTGATAGTCGACGCTTCCGTCCGGTCGGATCGATGCCGTCCCGAATCGTGGCGCGGTCACGTTCACTAGCGATACAGTCGACGACGCGATCGGATCATTGGCCAACACGTCCAGCGTCAACGTGTGACTTCCCGAAACCGGAACCGACGTTGTGATCACCGACGAGGCGACCAAGAATGACTCAACCACAACGCGATCATCGGCCGTGAAATTTGTTTGGTTCAACTCGACCGCCGCGCGTATCGAGTCGGTTCCGGGCGGCCATTGGTGATCGGTCGGCGTGCCGTCGGCCCAGAATCCCGACATCGACGGAGACTGCATTCGCGTCGCGCTGGTTGGCAGCACCAATCGGTCGGCAATCACGGGATTCAGCGATTGACCAGCAAACGTATTTCGTACGGCCGATCCGGCCGCAATCGTTGGACCCGCCCAAGGCGACGACAACGTGATCGTGTCGCCGACAATCGCGCCCACATCCCACAAGCCCGCCGACGGGTCACCTGCGACGTTGCGCGTGTAGGAATAATCGGGATGCGCCGTGCCCGAGCCGTCGGTGTATCCGTACCATGCAATCAACCGACCGCGTGGGTCGGCGCCGTTGTTGTTCCATCCGGTCGCGTCCTGCAAGTGGATTTGTGTGTCGCCCGGCTGCAAAGCGGCCGTCAAAATCGTATCGACGGATGCTCCGAAACGTTGGCTATGTTGCGACTCGATCAGCAAACCATCGGCGTCGTAGGCTTGATAGCCAATCGAATGAACGTCGACGGCAGATGGCTGTGACGTCGTTGTTTGAACGGAAACAGTTGCCGACAACGACGTGGCGATCGCCGGGTCAACCTGGGTCGCTTGGTCGGACACCGACGTTCGCATCGACTGGGAACCCACCAACCGCGTTTGTCCGCCAAACGTCAACGGCACCGGCGAGTGATTCGTCGCCGGGCTCTCTTGAACCAACACGCCGCGGAACACGGGAAGGTTGGATGTGATCGAGATCGAAGCGACTCCTGGTGGAAGCCCGCGTTGCATACCACTACTTGGGTTCCACGCACGACCGCCAAGGCTCGCATCGAAGCGGATGCTCTGGCCCTGACCCCAGGTGACACGGTATTCCAGATTGTTTCCGTGTTCGGTGACTTCAAAGGGGATCGAAAACGATCCGTCGTCGACCATCGCGTTACGAATCGCAGTCCCAGCGGCTAATGCCGGGCCGGACCACGGATGGTTCAGTGTGATCCGGTCGCCAACACCGTACTGGATCGCGTCGGAATTCCACGCCGGTTGGATCGATGTACCGAGAACGTTGCGAGTGTAAGTGTAGTCCGCATGAACGGTGCCAGCGCCATCCTGGTATCCGAACCACGCAAGTACTCGTGTGCCGGTGGTGCCGGACTGACTCCATCCGCTGGCGTTTCCGACCAAAATAGACGTATCACCCGGTTGCACCGGAGCCAGCAGGGCCGTGTCTGTCGAACCCGCGTACTTAGAAACGTGAGCCGGCGAAATCGGCAAGCCGTCTCCGTCATAGGCGATGTAGCCCAGTCGCAATCGTTTTCGGGATGTTATGTCGTATGAGTCAGCCGTCAATCGATAGCGATTTGCCTTGTCAACCGCGATTCGGTCCATCGTTGAAAGCGTGTCGACACTTTCCTGGAACGGAATGTCGAAAAAGTACTGGTTCTCGCCCAACGTGACGATCGAATGACCGCCGGTATCAATTTCCGGCTTCGCAACCGAGCCAACTTGTACCCAACCGCCATCGTCGTACGCCGAACTCAGCGGAGATACGGTAACGACGTCGGCCAAGGTGGCGGTGAGAAGTTGGCGTGCCTCGAGTGACTCGAAAACGCGTTGGAACTTGCGAATGCGACGGAGATTGCGTGAGGCCATTCGACGTGATCCGCTCTTGAAGGTTGTGATTGCTGACTACCTTAATCGATGCCACATCGACGTTGGGAAAGGAAGAGACGTAAACGGCCAAAACACTTGGCGTCACGTTGAATTCAAAAGTGACTAACGCACCATCGCCTCTCGCACATATTTCAACACATCGCTCATCAGCGGTGGCGGCAATTCGGATTCGAATCCCTGGGGCATCAAGGACAATCCGGTGCTTCGCATCTGGTCGATATCGCGTCTTGAAATCGTGGTTCGTTTCCCGTCGGCGTGGACCAGCGTCAGGCTTTCGCCCGCTTCTTCGGCGACCACGCCGCTGAGCACGCGGCCGTCTTCGAGCAGTACGGTGTAGCTTCGATATTGCGGGTCGACCGCTCGATTCGGATCCAAGATGGCTTCGACGAGAGCTCGTGGCGAACGGTCCGTCAGATTCACCAGATTCGGGCCGGCCATCCGCCCCTGGTCATCGGCGACGTGACACGCCGCACACATCCGCTTGAACGCTTCCGCACCGCGAGTCACATCGGCATCGTCGTCGTTCAATTTTGAAAGGTAGTCCACAACGATCGCTTGGCGATCGGTCGCACCCACATCGCCCAACAACCGCCGCGCCAGTGCTTTGGAGGATGGGCTGCCAATCGTTTGCAACGTCTGTTTCGCGGCCGGACTCAATTCTTGCGACGAGATCTCGCCCCGTTCCATCGCGGCAAGCAACTTTGTCGTCCATTCGCCGTTCGTCAACATTTGTTGGATCGTGGCGGCACGCACGGATTGAGACATCGTTGGCCACGTGGCGATCAACGCCTCGCCGCCTGCCGCGTGTCCGATCTGCCCCAAACGCGCGACGGCGGCAAGCTGAACCGCAAGCGGCACGCGAGGCGAAATCAAATCGACCATCGTTTGTGAGTCGAGATCGTCGTCGGCGAGACCTCGGCCCAACAATCCGATCGCCTGACAGCGACGTGTATCGCTTGCGTTGTCGCTGGCGACTGTTTCGGCTGCTTGCCGATAGACACGGACCAACGTTTCGGACCACTTGCCATCGGACGAAGATTTGTTCCGGCGATCCATCAAAGCGGTCGCCAGCGGTATCGCCCATTCCGATTCCTCGGTCGCCGCATCCAACGACTCTGTTACGCGATGGATCGCTTCACCGGAACCGTGTTGCGAGGCCGTTTGAATCAACTGCGAAATCAAACGAATCGTTTCGGTGCTGGTGGCATCGGACGACCCATCGCGAATCCGGGCCAAACTTTTTTGCAACAACACGTCCACGTGCGGCGTCGCCGATGTGATCAGCGCCCGCGCCAGCCATTCATCGGTGGTCGCATCGTCGACCAGTTCAGCCAAAATGACGCCTGCCTCGCTATCGGACGTTTCGCCAAGCGTGAGCGCCAGTTGCAGCTTTACCCGCGCGTCATCGTGGTCGGCAAGCTTCGCCAGCGCCGTCAGCAGATCGGGGTGCTCGTCCAAACGCGACTCGCTCAGCAAGATCGCCGATCGAACGACGCCGAAATGGCGGTCAGCAAGCGCAATTTTCAACAGCATGGGTGTCAGCTCGTCGCGTTCGGCCAGGCACCACAAGGCATGCAGTCGCGTTTGAGGCGTCTTGCCTCGGGTCAAGTAAGACTCCAACAGCCACTGTGTCGCTTTGGCATCAGCTTCCGGGTGACACAACAAATGCTGTTGAACCAAATCGCGAACCGCGCCCGAATCCGAATCCAACATTGCCGCCACGGTGATCGCCGGAGTCGCCGCGATATTCGGCAGTTCAATTTTCGGCGACGTGCCCTTCGGTACCACGCGATAGATTCGACCCTGTTCCGCACCGGCGCGCAAATCCACCTGTTTTTGCCACGACTCGGGGATCCACTCGGGGTGTTCGATCACTTGTCGGTACATGTCGACAACCCACAGCATGCCATCGGTTCCTTCGATCGCTCGAACCGGACGAAACCAAGGGTCGGTGGACGCGATAAACTCGCTTTGCAACTCCGACGCATCACGCTCGGCCCGATAGCTCGATCTATCGGATACCAATTTCGAGCGGTGGGTTAAGTTATGAACGGGCTCGCAAACCAGCGCGGCACCCGCAAGCGATTCCCCCAGTCCGTTTGAACGAAACACAACGCTGCTGCACGCCGAAGTGAATCGGTTCGCCGCGAACAGGTCGTTGAAGCGATCCGCCGTTTTGCTGATCGGGAACACCGGCGGCGCCGACGGCGGGTTGAACAGTTGCTGCTGGCTACTGCTGATCGCAGCGGCCGGATTGCGTCGCAGATAGCGATCTTCGATGGGGTAGTGGTACATCGGCCGACTGTTGTCGTTCCCGAAACACTCGCCCCAGTCATTTCGAGAGCGAATGTATTGGGTCCGTCCACTGATCAGATCGATCTTGCCCGTCGTCGGCCAGATCCGCACGTCACGACCCGACGCGTTCACAGTCTCGCCCGTCCGTACCGCTTTTAAGTCGCCCAGGTTGTCGCCGCTGGCACAGTGCAACGCGTGTTCGAGTCCGTAAGTGAATCCGTTGACGCGGTGTTGCGGGTTCGCCAGCGGAAAGCCCGTGTACCAAGTCGTCCGCTCGTCCGCCACACCGTCACCATCGGTATCGCGAGCAAAAAAGATGTCGGGCGCCGCGCACACGATCAAGCCGTCCTTCCACGGATGCACCGCCGTGGCGAACTCGATGCCGTCCAAAAATGTCGTCGCCGCGTCAAACACTCCGTCGCCATCGGTGTCCGACAAGAACTTGATCTTTCCGCGAGGCACTGCGTTGTCATTGGTTCCCGGATAGTCACCCATTTCGACAACCCACAACCGGCCGTCGAGACCGAACGCGATGTTGATCGGGTCGCGTACCAGTGGCTCCGAAGCAACCAGTTGCACTGCGAACCCATCGGGAACACGGATACTGTTCAGAGCATCGTCGGGCGTAAGCGGTGATGGTTTTACAGCGGATTCGAGAATCTCATGGACTCGGTGAATCAGCAAATCTTCGCTGCCGGTCGCCCACGGTCCAGGCAAGTTGTAGAAGACGGCCGAACGATCGAACTCGTAGCCGCCTTCGCCACGCATGCGCTCGCTAGCGATGTAGCCGAGTACGTCGTTGCAGTAGGCCGACACCCAAAGACTCGGATCGTCGAGTTCTTTTTTCAATCGCAACGCATAGTCCACCACGACTTCGCCCCCCAGGAAGATCATGGTCAAGTCATCGCCGAAACGCCATGATTGAATCGGTACGGGATAGGTGGCGGGCAACCGCCCATGTTCCTTCAGCGTCTCTTGCAGATGTTTCGCGTTGCGTTGGTATTGAATCCCATCGTTGGCGGCACGCGCGGCCAATTCGTCGGTCGTTGGCGAGTCGAACGACAATCCTGCGAAACCAAAGTTGGCTTCGATCGGCTCGTCGATCGGTCGCATGTCTTCCTTGATCACACGATTCACTTCGCCAGCCAGCGCTAGCCCATGCATCGCCGCCATATCGGGTTTTCCACGAGGTTCCGGGTTGGCATCGGCGCCACATCCGATCGTACACATCGCGACACAATCCGGATGCGACTTTTCAAGTTGCGTCGCCGCGTAACCCGCCCAATCGGCATTGATGCGGAAATAGTTTCCGGGAAGCGTCGTGCAATGGCACGCGTAGTTGAAAAGAACTCCGCGGATTTTTCCGTCTGCGTCCGAAACGCGAATCGTCGAAACACTCTGGTCGACGGGGCCATCGGCTTGAACGCCGAATTGAACCCAGCGTCCGTCCTGGATCACGCGACGGTTCACCGCGAAGCCGATCGCCCCCTGGCCATGCGACAAGCCGGCCGGTGCCAAGTCATCGATGGCTTCATCGACGGCCCTCAGGATGGCGGCATCCAGTTGTTCGGAATAGCGCTGGCGGGCAGCCGATTCATCGTCGCTTAGCGGCGTCATAAAGATATTGTCCAGTCCCGTTACCAAGTCGGGTGCCGCGTGAGTGTGCGTGCTGCTGATGACAAGTCGGTTGCGTTTGATTCCGTGAGCCGTTTCGATATCGGATGCCAGTCGTTGCGTCTGCACTCCGCTGATACCGATGCTGTCGACGGTGACCAGCACGTGAATGGCTTCGTCGCCATGTCGCAGCGCCATCGCACGAACGTTCAGCGGCGTGTCGACTCCTTCACTCGGCCGATCACGGTCGGAGTATCCGGTCGTGCGAACTGGTTCGACGGGCGTCACATCAATACGTGAAAAACCGGCTTGCCAGCGAGTGTGGGATTCGACTGACCAGGCGGTTGCAGCGGCGAAGAAAAATCCGAAGAGGCAACCGAGATGGATATAGATAGAAGACACAGTAGCGACTCCACGGAGAAACACGGATTGCAACCATCATAGCCGGCACCGCAGCAGCTCCGCTTTGGTGCAGGCCATTGCACGGCCACCGCTCGATGTTTGGATGGATGTCCAATCGCTCGCGTGTACCGGTCTTTCTCGCCACGCTTCAGAAGCCCAATCGCATCCCCCCACGCGGAGCATAAGCCATCCGCCATACGGCGTCCGATTGGGGATGTCCAATTCGGAAAGGTAGAGAATCCACGCACGCACAGCGAAGGCGGCAGAACCAAGCAGGCCAAATAAACCTCGAAAATCAAGAAACCCCGCCATCGTATCGTTTAATTGCGAATCGAGCTTGCTATACTAATGGCCTTGTCTTTGCCGCCCACGGCCACCCGTGCAAACCTTGATTCTGGCGTCTCAATACCATGCTCAAAATGCTTTCCGCGTTCGCTCTCTTTTTCGCAAGTAGCCTGGCAAGTCCCGCCATGTCTGCTCTTGTCACTTACGTTGAAGTCAACGAAAGTCTCAGCACAGAGTCCGCCAATCCGACGGATCTGGGTGCGTTCGATGTGGGGCTCAATCGCGTCGAAGGCGGTTTCCCAGCGAATGGAAACGACGTCTTTCGGTTTCAAATTGTTCCCGGTCAATCGCTCACGGGGATTCTGCTGGTGGACTATTCGTCCCACTTCAACCGAATGTTTTTCGCGATCGAAAACGACACAACATTTCCCGTATCGGAAGACACATTGTTGTTTGACGGAAATTCACTTAGTGGAGACGAATTTCTGGGCGGCCTATTGGTCGGAACAGCGGCTCAAATTGGCACAAATCTGTTGCCTCGAATTGGGAACAACAATCTCTTCATCGGTCGAGGGTTCGCGGCGGATGGGTTGCCCGCCGAAGGCCCATTGGGGCCCGGCGACTATACGGTCTATCTCCAACAGACTGGACCAGCGACGACTTACAAGCTTGATTTCCAAGTCTCTGCAGTAGCCGTTCCCGAGCCATCGTCGTTCGCGATGTTCGGCCTAGCGGCCTGCGGATTGATCTTCCAGCGTCGACGGCAAAAACGCACATCCAAGAAGCGTCAGTTTTAAATGCGATTGCGTTGCGACGAGCATAGCGAAAAGAAGATCATCGCTAAGGCAGGTTTTCGCCGAAGTATGTGGCCAGCACTTCTTCCCATTTTGGGCTGGATGTTTCTCTTAACAGTATCTGGTTGATGGGTTCCGTTAGCGGGCTGTCGGTGGGCAGCGCGATCGCGTAGTTCTGTCGCTCGAACGAAGCAGGCAGTACGTAGGCGTTGCCGGACCATTCTTGGTACGTCTGGTGTTTCAAAATTGCTGCGTCATAGACGACAGCGTCGCACTGGTTCGCTACCAGGCTTTTGATTGCGGAGTCCACATCGGCATGGTTCGCAAACAAGATGTGTCGCGATCGCAGGTAATCGGCGGACGTCGAACCTTCGACGGTTGCGACTCGAACGCGGGATAGGTCGGCCGGGCCGTTGATCTGAGTTCTTAGCTCCGTCAAGGTCAGTGCTGAGGTAACCGCCGCGGTGAACCCGGCGATGATGAAAAGTCCGGCGAACATCCAGATCAAGCCAATCAATCGTCCTCCCAACGTGCGAGGTACCTTGTCTCCATATCCAACGGTGGTCAGGGTCACGGCCGCCCACCACATGCCGGCTGCGATTCCCGAGACCCAGCCTTTACCGAATTGCTCTCGATTCGCCTTGCGTTCAAACAGATAGATACCAACGGCGCTGGCTAGCATCGCAAGCACAAGCCCCGAAACGATGCGGAAGAAAGTCTTTGAAAAGACGGCGTCAATGATTCCCGACCATCCGGATTGGCGTAGCCTCGCCCCCACCGCGATACCGAGTCCGGAGGTGTGAAACGAATGCGTAAAGTCCATCCGCTTTTCCCGTTCGTAATTCACCGTGATAGCGGCAGCGGCCATGTCGACCCGCGATTCTTCGACAGCATCTAGCATCTCGGCAAGCGGTAGTGTTCGGAACTCGATCTCGATCGGGTGTCCGGATTCGATTTCCAGCGAGGCTTTGATTTCACGTAACAGGTCAATGCAAATTCCTGTCCACTGTCCCGCTTCATTGCGCATCGCGAACGGCGGGACTTCTCGTGTGGCGACGCGCAGCATATCTGGTACATCCAACCGGATGGAATCAGCTTCCGGCGATGGATTTTGCGATTCGTCCTGAGCCATCGCGAGCGAGGCGGCGACGCAAAGTAGGGCTACTTGTATCGATCCCGTGCGAAGTCGATTCCGTTCCGTCATCTCATTCTCCTAAATACCTATAGACAAGTTCGTCCCACGCATCGCTTTCGCGGTAGCGAAGCAGTTCTTCGTTCAGAGGTTTCCGAAGTTCGCTCTCTTGCGGCAGGGCGATGGCGTATTCCTGAACATTGAAGATCACCGGCAGCACGTCGATGCGGTTGGCAAACTCGTCGCTTGCCAAATACTTCAATAACGCCGCGTCGTACACAAATGCGTCTGCGTTGCCAGCGTCGACCGCTTCCATTGCTGCTCGCGGATTTTCATAGCCGCGGAAGAAAATGTGACGTTGTCTCAGATAGTCGGCGCTTGTGCTGTCCGCGACCGATGCAACGCGAACATTGTAAAGATCAGTGGACCGTCGGATTCCCGTGTCAAGTTGTCCAACGGTCAGTACGGATGTGATCACGCCGGTCAGGATCGATAACACGATCAAACTTGAAAACATCGCCAGGGTCGCAAGCAAGCGTCCCATGGTGCTGACAGGCATCAAGCTCTTGTTTCCAAGCAGCAGGATCATCGACCACCAAAATCCCATGCCAAGACCGTGACGTTTCTTGCCACCAAACATGGTCGCGTTCGATTTGCGTTCGAATAGCCAAAACAGAAATCCGCAACCCAGCACGGTCACGATCATCGCAGCGACGAGTTTAAGTAAGCGACTGGTGACGACGCGGCCCAGCAATTTCCAGGGCGTCGAACGGTCGCGAGTGCTGACCGCGATCCCCAAACCGGTGGAATAGTGCGGATGACAAAAGTCGATCCTTTCGTGTCGTTCGGAAGTCACGCTGATGGCTGCGACGGCTGCATCCAACCGCCCCTCTTCTAAACCCACCAGCATTTCTGGCAGCGTCAATTCTTGGAACTCGAACTCAAGATCCAGTTCGTCGGCCAAGTGTTCCCACAATTCGATGCTGATTCTGGTCCAAGATCCATCGGCATGCTTGATCGCAAATGGCGGGCTCTGCTTCGTGCCGACCTTCAGCAGGATGTCCGCATCAGCCGACACGGGCGTTACTGCGTCAACAGGTTCTTGCGGGATGCAGTCCGATGCGACGCCGAACAAGCTGATCAAAACGGCAGTCAGGGAGAGTAGCGGGTGTGTCGCACGCATCATGACGACGTTCCCAGATCTTTCCGTCGGCCAGGGCTGAAATCGGTTGAGGCGACCATGGCTTTGCTGAGGTGTTGGGACAGGTTTCGCAGCAGCGCATTTCCGAGTCGGGGAATTCGCTTCGTAAGACGGTTGAATTTCTCTCGGTCGATCAACAGCATTCGCGATGGTTCGTTCGCAATCAATCGAGCGTGCGACTTCGCGGGCAAGATCAGATTGCCTTGGCCGAAGCAATCCCCTTTAACCAATTTGGATTCAAACGAATCGTCATCGGTGAAACGAAAGGAACCCTCGAGGACAATGAACATGCCCGGGCACCTGTCGCCCATCTCAAGAAACTCTTTTCCCGCATTGCAATGGATCACCGTTGACGTCGTGATCAGATAAAGTAGTCGACGAACCGAAAGCCCTCGACCCAGGAAACTGTTGCGGAGAGCTTCCATGCGTTCGTCTGCGTCCGGTTCGGATTCCGCGTCCGAATCCAACAACGTATCAACAACGACCGCCGTGATGTTGTCAGCGCCGCCCGCCTCTTTGGCAAACTCGATCAGTTGTTGCGGTTGGCCGGTGATTTCTTTCTGGGCGAGTAATTCTGCGATCACCGACTCGTCCGCAAAATAGTTGCTTAGGCCATCCGAACAGAGCAGCAGTCGATCACCCGGGATCAAGTCAAACAACAGCGTGTCGACGGTGACGAATTGGTGGGGGCCAATGCTGCGCGTCAGAACGTGTTGATAGCGACTCGTTGCGGCTTCCTCTTTTGTCAATCCGCCACATAGAAACATTTCATTGGCCAGCGTGTGATCAACGGTCAATTGATGAATCTCGCCACCGCGCATCAAATACATGCGCGAGTCGCCGACATGTGCGATGATTGCTTTGTCGTCGACGATCACCAGCATGGTCAGCGTCGTGCCCATGCCAGCGTACTTGGGCGATGACCTAGAAAGTTGGTGGACTTCCTGGCTGGCCGTTTGGACCGCTTCTTCAGCAATTTGTTGAATGCGGACGTACCTGTCGGGTTGTCCTGCCGCCGACTCGAGTACTTCGGAATGTGCCGAAATGTGTTCCGAAGCAAACTCGATGGCTCGCTCTGCCGCGACTTCGCCGGCCACGTGTCCTCCCATGCCGTCGCAAACCATATACAGACCGAGCGACTCATCGATAAGATACTGATCCTCGTTCCCATCACGCAATAATCCGCGATCGCTGAGTGCAGAGGCAACAATCTTCATGACATTCCTTGGCGCGTTGCGATACCGGAATTCGTCTCCAAGAAACCATTCAACGAATCTTAGAAAGCAGAGGAAAGTCGATTGTAGCAGCTTTGATCGGATGCCCGAACCGGTCCGCGAGACTTATAGAGCGTTCCTCAGTTCGTAAACTTCACCGTGTCGAGAATCGAGTGACGGTTCCGATTCTGGTTGCTCGTACGAGTCGACTCCCGATCGGAGGTTCGAAGAATACCAGGCCGAGAAGAACAGCACGATCGGGAAGGTTTGAAAGTACAAGTTGATATCGTTGACTTGCCACTGAACAAGCACTGACAAAATCAATGCAGAAAAGACACCTCCGGCAAAGTCACCTCGCAGTGCTTGCTTGAAGATCGGTGCGAAGATGTAACCGTACAGCATCAGAAACAACGCAGATCCAATCAAACCGTAGTTCACGAGATGAAAGACGGCCATGTTTTCGATGGGGTGCATCAAGACGAAGTCGGATGCGCGGTGCCCCATCCCGAATAGAATCCACATCGGTTCGCTCGTCCACACGTCAGCCGCCTCGACCCAGTTCGCAACTCGTCCAGATGATAGACGATTCGCATCCCCGTCGAATTCAAGGCGGTCGATTTGTATGTCGCCGATCGGATGACCCGCTGCGGACATCAGGATGACAACGGTCACCACACTCAATATCGAGACGGCGAGAAGACCGCGTAAGGCTGTTGCGGAGTGGTTTACCACAGTCACGCAAATCAAAAAGAACAAAATGCTCATCAGAAGCGAGATGCGAACCAACGACTCGTGGTAGATCAATGCCACCAAGACTGGGAAGACAATCCACAACGCGATGAAGTACAAACGACGCTTGTTTACCATCGCCAGTCCGGCCAACAGTAGCTGGAAACCCATCGTTGCGTTGAATGCGTACGCGCCGGATTCACCAACCAAACCACCAAGACGGTGAACCGACGCACCACCGTCACGCTCGAATGTTTGGTGGGCGTCGAAGGCACCGCTGCCAAAGTGATAGAGAACCGCGATACAGACGCTGGCGAATGTGGCCAGACAACCGAATGCGATCAAGCTGCGGGATAAGAATTGCCTGTCGGTGGGCATCGCCACGACTAAGAATAACAACGAATGGATTGAGAACAGTCGCGCTAGGTGCGGCAGGTTCTCTTGATAGAGACGACGGTCGCTGCTTTGGAAAATGTTCGTAATGACAACGGTTGCGGAAAAGCAAATGACTGCGATCGCAACGATTTGAACCAGTTGCATCGAGCGTCGATTCATGAACGCAAAGAACGCAACCGGAACCGAAAGCACGGCGAACAAGTCGGTTGTTTTGATTTGATCGCCAAACTCTGGAACCGCGATCACGAACTGGGGAACAAAGATTGCCAGTAGCGTGAAAGCGATTACGACAGTTTGGTAATTCATTCCAAAGCCGCCTTCTGGCTGGCCATGCCAGGCAGGGTTGGGGTCGCGGATCCAAGGACCACCGCACGCGAGGCATTCGGCGAACCCGACGAGGTGGCCGACTTTGTTGCGCCCTTCACTCGAGGCAGTGTCGAGATCGACGAAGGTTCACTTGCGGCATATTCGTTGTGATATTTTCCAACGTAGGCGTATTCGTTTGCACGATACCCGCCGTACCCGTACGACGATCGTTTGCCCGCATCGACACCGTTAACAATTAGGGCGAGCGGCACGATTCCGTTGTCGTTAAGAATGCGTCCCGCTTGTTCGACGGGGCGACGACCATTTTTGGCAATCCGGACGGTCAAGATGACACCATCGGCCAGCGGTGCGACGATCGAAGGATCTGCCACTGCAAGCACAGGCGGTGCATCGATCAACACCAAGTCATAGGTTCGCCGTGCTTCTTGGACCAACACACTCATGCGATTGGACTGTAAGAGTTCTGCGGGCACGCTGGTCGCTTTCCCGTGAGGCAGGATGTCCAAGTTTTCGACCGACGAAGCGACAGTTGAGTCTTCGAGCGTTGCTTCGCCCATCAAAATGTCACCCAGGCCACGGCCGCCATCGACACCAAACAAGCCCGCGATCACAGGACGTCGAAGGTCCGAGTCGATCAGCAAGACTCGCTTACCTGCTTGAGCAAACGAAATGGCCAAGTTCGAGATGGTCGTCGATTTCCCGTCGCCAGGGTGCGGGCTGGACATCATCAACACCTTGGTGTCGCTGCCATCGGCACGAATCATCAACGATGTTCGCGCGACGCGATAGACTTCGGCTTCCGCGGAACGCGGACAGTGCGCCGTCACCAACGAGGGTGCTAGCGGAGTCTGGTCCGGCGACGGAATCGGCAACTTGCGAAGGTTGAACAAAGGAACGTGTGCGATGGCCGAAGCCTGAAGCGTCGTTTCAAGGTCCTCGACGTCACGGAATGTTGTGTCCAACAGTTCCGCGCTGATGCCTGTGGCGATTCCCAGGAAGAAACCGAGAAACGACCCCAACACCAACACGATCGGCAATCGCGGCCAAGCTGGACTCTTGGCCGGTTCCGGATTCGATAACAAATCCGTCGAGAAGCCGGCGTAGGATCCCGCCAAATTCAGTTCTTGCAGGCGTCGGATCACTTCGTCGTATCGAATCTGGGCGCGCGTCACTTTCGCCTTCTTGGCGTTGCCTTCAAGGAATGCGTTTTCGACGTCTTTGGCCAATTGCAATTCTTCGCTACTGGTTTCGACCAAGATAGCTTCACGCATTTCGTATTCTGCGATGTCGTTTTTCAGCAATCGGGTGAACGTGGTCAACATGGTCCGAGGATTCATCGTGCTCTTTTCTTCTTCCAGAGCGGCCGGTGCGTTGGCGGCAACGAATCGTTCGATCACGTCGATTTCTTCTCTCGTCGACTTGATCAACGGGTGGCTGACTCCGTAGACGCTGACGAGCGTGCGTTCTTTTTGCAACAAGTCAAGCAAGCGACTGTATTGGGCTCGCGCGGCCTCGGCACGAGCAGGTTGTTCAGCTTGGAACGTTTCCGATTGGGATTCGCCCCGTGTCATATCCAAGAAAAGTTTCAATCGCGTGACGTCTTTCTGGCTTAACAGTGCCAGCTTATCGAAGTCGTTGACCGAGGTTTCGTTCTCGTCGGTGAACGCTTCGATGACCTTCAATCGCGACTTGGCTTCGGCCAACGAAGTGCGGACGGTGTTCAGTTCGCTCTCGAGTTGTTCCAGGCGAGTCTTGTGAACATCGCGAACACGTTCGCCCTCCAACAAGACAGGTACCGAACTGATGAATTCACGGTATTCGCGATCGGCAGCATCCAATTCTTTTTCGTTTTCGATGCGTGCCGCGTCGATTAACTCGGCTGCTTCGCGGCTGGTGTCCTGGGTGTGGCTCTCGACATACCGTTCGTACGAACCATAGATGGCAGCCAAAATGGTCGCTGCATCATCTGGATTCGGGTCACGGAACGTCGCCGACAAGACCATCGCGTTTTTCGATGCGCCTTTTCCGCCGCGGGCAACGTCAAGGTTCTCGATGATGTAGTCGACCGCGTTGTCTCCACCCGCCACGACAGCGCCGATGGAAGGCAGCTTTTCAAGATTCTCTGTTGCGATGGCGTCGGAGATGAGCAAACGACTGGTCAGCAATTGAACGTGGGTCGCCAGCAAGTCTTCTTGGATCGTGTCGCCACTGGCCTGCGAATTGCTCATCGTTCCGCTGGTGGTCAATTCGCTGGAGCGCTGTCCCACCAAAATTTCAATATGAGATTCGTAGGTTGGTTTCGTCGCATAGAAATACAATAGTGCGAACGCGATACCCAAACACGTTCCCAATACGAGGTGGAACCAACGCCGCCGCAGCATTGCGAAAACATCTATTTCGATGGACGGTTTCCCGGGTCGTTGGTCTGGTGAATTCGTTCGCATAAGTGAACTTCGCATTGGATCAAGAAGGAGGCGAAACGTCGGTTCAGGCGTTGGCAGGCGTGCAAATGCCTCGTGCTTTGTCAGAACTCAAATTTAGGGTTGGCACTTTCGTGGCGTAGGCTTCCAGCCTGCGATTTCCAACATCTGCGCATTGGCAGGCAGGATGCCTACCCCACGTTCAAATATTGACAATGCACTAGCTGAACAGCGCCACGTTGGGTGGGTTTCACCGAAATTCGTGGCACTTCCGAACACATCAGCCGCTTTGGCGTTCGCCACGGTTCTACCCGTGAAAACCGGGACTGACGCCCAGACGGCTAATCCAAAGTGGCGCTGTCCAGCTAGACGTGCTTCTACACGTCTAGGTTTTTCGACCGATTCGCGGTCCACAGCCATTTCCCCCGAAAAACGCACGCTTCCAACAATCAAACCTGTTGTGCGGTAGGTTTAGATTGTGTCGGTGGATCCGCTAGTGCTGGTTTGCCAGACCCGAACGTGACTGAGCAACCAAGCTGCGGAATCGTTTTTCGTTCGGATGCAGTGATCGTCCGACGATCGCTTGATCTAACGCTTCGGCGAATTTTTGCTGCTTCATCAACGCCTCGATCAAACGGATCCGATAACCCGGATTTTCGGGCGCCTCGGTCAGCGCCATGTCCCAGTACTTACCGGCCGCTGCGAAATCGTCCAACTTTTCATGCAGTTGCGCGAGCGTCTGGAATCGCAGGCGGTTGTCGAATCTAGAGTCGGTCTCGCAATACTCGATCAGTCCCCGAGCCACCTTGGGATCAAAAAACTCGGTGGGCAGGATTGTTTTTGGATCCGTCTGACGATCCGGAACATTCGCCACGGCCAGATCCAGTATCAAGTTCGGCGATCGGGACGGAACCAATCGCTCGGCCACTCTCAGCGGCGTCATGCGGGTCGTTGCAATCTGCATAATCGGCTTCCAGTTTCGATCATCGATGGAAAGAGATCGATTCCACTGGTCGATCATCTGCTCGTCATCGCTGGACAAATAGGCCATCAAACCGTTGACGAATAGGCGTCTCGCATCGTTGTTGGAAAGGCGGGCCGACTTGTCCTTCCAAAAAGACCGATCCAGGCCCGTGAATTCGGCGACCAGCATGGACCGATAGTAACTGCTGGTTTGCAGAGCATTCAAACGAATCGCCTCGCTTGCGCTCAATTGCATCTGTTCAAGCGATTGACGAAGTGAGTCCGTTGATCGAAAAACGTTTCGTGTCGCGTCTCGGTTTTCCGCTGGCGTCAGCGTGATGAACTCGTTGATGTTGATCGGGTCGGTTGATGTCCAAACAACATTCTCGCCGCGATTTTGGAGTTCTTCCATCAACCCGACGCGATATGCGATTAGATGCCACCACGCGCGTCGTTCCCAAAGGCTGGCATTGCGGGGCGCCGCTACAATCGCTTTGTCCAGTCGCGATAGCATCTCGTTGGCGAACTCAATCGTTTGAGAATCGTTCGCCGACGATAGGATCGTTTCGTCGAGAGCCTTGTCAGCAATCGCGCGTTGCTGACTCAGTGAGATCGCGGGTGCCAACGACGCTAGGGCGACGACGCCCATTAGAATCGGACGCACGATCGCGGTCACATTCCGCGGCTCGGTTTTCTTCAGGGACACTTTGCTGGCCGGATCAACGGTCAAACTCAATCGCGTTGCCACCGTGCTGATAAAGACGGCATAGACGAACAGGTTCGCTGGAATCGCGATCACAAAGTCGACGACGCTCTGGATTCCGGCCATCAAGGCCAGTGCGATGCCGAAGGAAGCCCATTCGACCGTCGAACCGTTTGCTTGGTCACGAAAGCCACTACGACACAAGCGAAGAAACCAGACAATCATCGCGACCAAGATCACGATACCGATGGCACCCATCTCGGTGAAAATTTCAAGATATTGGTTGTGGGCTTCGCGGAACCAATACGGAAAGGTCTCTTCTTGGTACGGCAACGTAGCGTAGCCGTAGGTCCCCAAACCTGTGCCGCTCGGGAAGTTCGAAACCGCCGTCGTGAACCCGTCTTGCCAATGCTTCCATCGCTGGTCAGTCGATAGGGCGTCGAGAGACACATCGCCCAGTCGACGCTGCATCGATTCCGTCAATCGTTCGGTCACGAAAGAACTTGCAAACACACCAATCACCATGACGGCGAAGAAGATGGTCGAGTACTTGGCGACTCGTCCGTATCCGCGTCGGCGAATCAGTGCCACGACCACGAACGCAATGAATGCGCTGACACAGGCGCCGCGCGAAAGCGAAACGGTAAGGCCAATCACCATCACTGCCAGCGCCAGCATCAATGTGATGTTTCGCCGCGTCAGCATTGGGTGGCTTCCTCGGTATCCCGCTCGAGAACGAATGCTAGATCGGTTGATCAGGACCAGCAATATCGCGGCAGCGGCGCCGGGCAAGATCGCCGCGGCCCCCGCATTCTTGTAGATGAAACTTGAAAATGCCGGTGACGAGTAGGGGCTGCTCAGTCCGGGTAGCAGATCCGATGAACCGCCCGCCCGTTGCAGAATCCCCCAAGCCGCTAGCAGCGTGCAGTTGATCGCGATGCACCACAACAGCACGCGACGGCTGGCGCTGGTGGTGAACAGCCGCGACGCCAGCAACGCAAACCCGAATCCGACCAAGTATGGCGTGATCGCGCGGCGGGTTTCGTCCAACGAAACCGTTCCTCTGGGAATATATTGAAATCGCGAGGAAACCGATTCATCGGGGACTTCGCCAACGACTTCGTCAGCGCCTTCGCCGGAGACATCGATCGATAAATCGGCTAGCCCTGGCTCGACGAATTCATCCTGAATCGAAGCCGGGCCGCGAAAAAAGTACCGCGTCACCGAATTCACGGGAGCCGTTTGTGCGGCTGCATATACGATCCAAACAACCCATAGCGCGAAAAAGATTCGCGGCATCCGGACCGAAGGTTGCCCCATCGAAGCGACTACCGTCAACAGTGTCGCCGTCGACAAGGCGATCGCGATCCGATAAAGCGTCGAGGCATCGGTCGCTCCGTTCAGCCATGTTCCATACGCCAGCGCACCGATCACGATCGCGCGGGCGACCCACATCATCACAACTCGCCAACGGGCCGTTTCACGCGATCGCGGATCGGCCGATTTTCTGACACTTCGCTGAGGCGTCAATCGCGCGGTTGTCCGTGACATGGCATCTGGTACCCAAAGTGATAGCTAACAAAGGCGGGCAAAAATCGCCTGATCGTGTTGTTTCGGTCACCATAGGCTTTCCAGCGGATACTCGCCCTACCAATTCTTCAATTCACCAATTCTTCCGGGGCATCATCGCCATTGCCACGGGTATAAGAATATGCGAGCCTTTTCGGATGAAAGTTGCACTGGCACACCATTGGTTGAACGGTTACCGAGGTGGCGAGAAGGTACTCGAGCAAATGGCGAGTCTCTTTCCCGCTAGCGATGTTTACACGCTCGTACACGATCCGACCGTCGACGTGCCGGGGCTGCGCGGACACAAGGTCCATGCCAGCCGGTTGAACCGATTTCCGAAAATTCAGAGTACGTATCGTCACTTGCTGCCGCTGCATCCCTGGGCGATTTCGGGCATGCGCGTTCCCGATGACGTGGATCTGCTGCTTTCCAGCGATGCGTCGTTGATCAAAGGCATTCCGAAAGGTCCGTCGACCAAGCACGTCTGTTACTGCCATTCACCGCCACGGTATCTGTGGGAACTCGGTTCGGACTACAAACGAGCCTCGTTCGCGGCCCGGATCGCGCTGGATCGGTTTGCCCAGTCGCTACGTGAGTTCGATCGCAAGTCGTCGGAGAGCGTCGATGACTTCGTCGCAAACTCGAAATTCGTCGCCGGCCGCATCAAGAAGTACTACGACCGTGAATCGACCGTGATTTATCCTCCGGTGGCAACCGACGACTTTGTTCCCGATCGCCCGCGAGGCGATTTTCACTTAGTGATTTCCGAATTGGTGTCGTACAAACGGATTGACATCGCCGTCGACGCTTACAACCGTACCGGCAAGCGGTTGGTTGTCATTGGCGGTGGCCCCGAAAAGAAAGCCCTCGAAGCGTCCGCGAAACAGAACATCGAGTTTCTCGGGCGACAACCGTTTTCATCCTTGAAAGAACACTTCGAAACGTGCGAAGCGTTCGTGTTTCCAGGCATCGAAGACTTCGGTATCACGCCTGTTGAGGCCCAAGCGTCCGGCGCGCCCGTGATCGCATTGCGAGCCGGCGGTGCCTTGGAAACGGTCATCGATAACCAGACCGGACTGTTTTTTGACGAACAGACACCGGATTCATTGATCGACGCGATCGAGCGTTTCGATCCGTCGTCGTTTGACTGGCGGACCTGCCGAAGCAACGCCGAAAATTTTTCATCGGCTAACTTTCTCAAACAGTACAACGATCACGTTCAAGATATGTTCCGGCAACCGCACGAATGAGCTGAAATTGAGTGCCATACGTGCCAGGGCTCAATAACGAATCGGTTAGATGCGAATGAAGATGATCAGGAATAGATAT